>NZ_DBNGVP010000156.1:0-93251 GCF_057119385.1 Archangium sp.
GGCGAGGCGTTACCCCCGCCTTTGGATACGGCGCTCCTCATCCGAGCGCCGGAGGGACTTCAACCCTCCTGACCAGTGCGCTGCCCAGCGCACACTACGGCCTCTGCTGACTGCTCGCTCCGCCTCTCGGCGTCGCCCTTTCAGGCACGAGGCGAGCTCTCCCCGGGTAAGAACATCGACCTTCACCGCACGAGCGCCGGCTCTACGTCACCTCGCCTTGGTCACCGGAGCTTCGCGGTCTTTGGCCCGCTCGCTCCGCTCGGTGCCGCCTCACAGCCGGTTCCTGTTCGTCGCCCCGCGGCTTCGTTTCCCGCTTCCTTCACACCGGCCTCACGGTCCGATGCTCTGCGGTTCCCTTCGTTCGCGGTGACCTGCTCTCGGGAGGACTTTCACCTCCAAGTCGATGCCCATGCCGGGCGCACCAAAACAAACGGCCGGGCCCCCGAAGGAAGCCCGGCCGCCTTGTGTCCCTCGCGTGAGGGGCGAACTGCCTACTTCTTCAGCTTGCTCGCCATCACGTCGCCGAGGCGGGCCTTGGAGCCCTCGGCCTGGCGGCGGAGGTACTCGCGGTAGTCCTCGCCCTCGCCGATCAGGGCCTTCATCGACAGAGCGACCTTCCGGTCCTGGGTGTTGATGTCGATGATCTTGACCTCGACCTCCTGGCCCTCCTGCACCACGTCACGCGGGTTCTCGACGCGCTCCTCCTTCAGCTCGGAGACGTGCACGAGGCCCTCGATGCCGGGCTCGATCTCCACGAAGGCGCCGAAGTCCGTCACCTTGGTGACCTTGCCCTTCACGCGGCTGCCCACCGGGGTGCGCTCGGACAGGGTGTCCCAGGGATCCGGCTGGAGCTGCTTGATGCCCAGGCTGAAGCGCTCGTTCTCGACGTCGATGTTGAGCACCACCGCCTCGACCTCGTCGCCCTTCTTGAACATCTCGCCCGGGTGCTTGATGCGCTGGGTCCAGGAGATGTCGGACACGTGCACCAGGCCGTCCACGCCCTCCTCGACGCCGACGAACACGCCGAAGTCGGTGACGTTGCGGATCTGACCCTTGATGACGGAGCCGATCGGGTACTTGTCCTCGAGCAGCGTCCAGGGGTTCTGCTCGATCTGCTTCATGCCCAGGGCAATCCGCTTGGCCTTCGGATCGATGTCGAGAACCACGGCCTCGACCTCCTGGCCGACCTCGAGCATCTTGCTGGGGTGCTTGAGGCGCTTGGTCCAGGACATCTCGGACACGTGCACCAGACCCTCGACGCCCTGCTCGATCTCGATGAACGCGCCGTAGTCGGTGATGGAGACCGTCTTGCCGCGCACGCGGGTGCCGACCGGGTACTTCTCGTCGGCGCGGTGCCACGGATCCTCCTGGATCTGCTTGAGGCCCAGGCTGACGCGCTCCTGCGTCGGGTCGAACTTGAGGACGACGACGCGAACCTCGTCACCCACGTTGAACATCTCGCTGGGGTGACCGATGCGGCCCCAGGACATGTCGGTGATGTGGAGGAGGCCGTCGATGCCGCCGAGGTCGATGAAGGCGCCGTAGTCGGTGAGGTTCTTGACCACGCCCTTGAGGACCGCACCCTCCTTGAGGTTCTTGAGGGTCTCCTTCTTCATCTCCTCGCGCTGCTTCTCGAGCAGCACGCGGCGGGAGAGCACGATGTTGCCGCGCTTCTTGTTGAACTTGATGACCTTGAACTCGAATTCCTTCGAGATGTACTGGTCGAGGTTGCGCACCGGGCGGATATCCACCTGGCTGCCGGGGAGGAACGCCTTCACGCCGATGTCGACGGAGAGGCCACCCTTCACGCGGCCCACGATGGTGCCCTTGACGATCTCATCGCGCTCGCAGGCGGCGCTGATCTCGTCCCAGATGCGCATCTTGTCGGCCTTCTCCTTGGAGAGGACGACCATGCCGGTATCGTTCTCGCGGCTCTCCAGGAGGACCTCGACAGGGTCGCCCGCCTTGACGGAGACCTCGCCGCGAGGGCTGGTGAACTCGGAGATCGGAACCTGGCCCTCGGACTTGTAGCCGATGTCGACGATGGCGTAGTCCTTGGTCACCTGCACCACGGTGCCCTTGACGATCTCGCCCTCCTTGAGGATGCCCTCGCCGCCACGCTCCTTGAGCGAGGCCTCGAACATCGCGGCAAAATCCTCGTCGCCAACATCTCCGATCTGCTGGTTCACATTCTGCTGCATGAGATTGGGAGTCCTTCGAAACTGGTACAGCTGCCCCCGGTGGTTGACGGCAGCCACTCGCGGGGAGCTACGAGTGGCCCGCGAGCCCACTCCACAACGGAGTTGACTCGAAGGCGCGCACCCTAGACACCGGTTACACCGGCAGTCAAGCGAGCACGCGGTACTTGTTCACAGTCTTGATAATCCGGCCCGGGTGGGACGGGCACCCCCACCCCACCCGAAACCTCGTCCCGCGGGCCAGGTCGCCAGGCCTGCTGGCGCCTGTCCCCGAGGAGAAGGTGCTACCCCATGGGTAGTCGCGCCATCACCCCACGGCACGGGGTCCCCCGGCAGCGGGGGCCCTCGGCCCGGGGGGCGGGCGTTCAGTCGAGCAGCTTGAACGTCTCGCGGGCGATCACCAGGCGCTGCACCTCGCTGGTGCCCTCGTAGATGGTCTGCACGCGGGCGTCGCGGAAGTAGCGCTCCACGGGGAACTCGTCGATGTAGCCGTAGCCGCCGTGGATCTGCACCGCCTTGTCCACCGCCCGGTTGGACATCTCGCTGGCGTACAGCTTCGCCATGGAGGCCTCGCGGGTGAACGGCTGGCCCTCGTCCTTGAGGAACGCGGCCCGGTACGTCAGCAGCTCGGCCGCCTGGAGCTCCGTGGCCATGTTGGCCAGCATGAAGCGCAGGCCCTGGAACTCGCCAATGGGCTGGCCAAAGGCCTTGCGGTCCTTCGCGTAGCGGATGGAGGCCTCGAGCGCCGCCCGCGCCACGCCGCACGCCTGCGAGGCGATGCCGATGCGCCCACCATCCAGCGCGATCATCGCCAGCTTGAAACCATCCCCCTCCTTGCCCAGGAGGTTCTCCGCGGGGATCTCCATGTCCTCGAAGGTGAGGCTCACGGTGTTGGACGCACGCAGGCCCATCTTGTCCTCGTGCTTGCCGACGATGAGGCCCTTGGTCCCGCCCTCCACGATGAACGCGGAGATGCCCTTGTTCCCCTGCCCGCCCGTGAGGGCCCACACCACCATCACCCCCGCGTAGGCGCCGGAGGTGATCCACTGCTTGCTGCCGTTGATGACCCACTTGTCCCCGCGCCGCACCGCCGTGGTGCGCATGGCGCGCGGATCCGAGCCGGCGTGGGGCTCGGAGAGCGCGAACGAGCCCACCACCGCCTCGCCCGAGGTGATCCGCGTGACGTACTTCTCGCGCTGGGCCTCGGTGCCGAACTTGTGGATGAGCTCGCCACACATGTTGGTGACGGCCATGGCCACCGAGGTGGAGGCGCATGCGGCCGCCATCTCCATCATCGCCAGGGCATAGGAGGTGGTCCCCGCCTCGGCGCCGCCGTACTGGCCGGGGATGTTCACCCCCATGAGCCCCAGGGAGGCCAGCTCCTTGAAGAGCTCGACGGAGAAGAACTCCTCCCTGTCGAACTTGCGGGCCTGGGGCGCTACGCGCTCGCGGGCGAACTTGCGGGCGGTGTCGCGAATGAGCGTCTGCGTCTCGGTGAGCTCGAGGTTCACGGGAGCGGGTGTCCTACTTGATGGCCTTGAGGTTGAACGGGTACTCGATGGGGTACTCGCGCCCATCCGGCGGCGCCGGGAAGTTGATGCCGGTGAGCACACTCACCACGCACTCGTGCAGCCGCGCGTCCTTGATGGTCGTGCCGCTCCTGGCCACCTTGGCGTTGCGCACGAAGCCATCGGGCGAGATGGTGAAGGTCGTCATGATGCGGCCCTCCTCCACCTTGTTGCCCTTGGCCGCGAGCAGCTCCTCGTAGCAGTCCTGCACGTCACGCGCGTAGTACTGCATCACCTCGCGGATGGAGTCCGGGGTGAAGGGCAGCCGGCTGATGTCCGGAGGCGGAGGCCGCACCGGCTCCGCCTTCTTCTTCTCCTGTGCGGGGGCGGCCGCCTCGGGAGCGGTGTCCTTGGCGGACGCGCCCTTCTTCGCGGGCGAGCCCTGCGCGAACGCCAGGCCCGACCCGAGCACCACCACCATCAACAGGGAACGGTTCATCATGAACGGTTGGACTCCTAGTCCTTCAGCAGGTTGGCCGAGATGACGATGCGCTGGATCTCGCTCGTCCCCTCGTAGATTTCCGTGATGCGCGCGTCGCGCACGTGGCGCTCGGCGTCCATCTCCTTGGAGTAACCCATGCCGCCATGCACCTGCAGGGCCTTGTTGGCCACGCGGCTGGCCATCTCGCTGGCGTACAGCTTGGCCATGGCACTCTCGGCCGAGTGGCGCACGCCCTTGTCCTTGAGCAGCGCCGCCCGCAGCACGAGCATCCGGGCCGCGTCGATCTCCGTGGCCATGTCGGCGATCATGAACTGGATGGCCTGGTGCTCGCGGATGGCCTTGCCGAACGTCTTGCGCTCGCCCGAGTAGCGCACCGCCTCCTCGAAGGCCGCGCGGGCGATGCCCAACGCCTGCGACGCGATGCCGATGCGGCCACCGTCCAGCGTGCTCATGGCGATCTTGAAGCCGTCGCCCTCCTTGCCGAGCATGTTCCTGGCCGGCACGCGCATGTCCTCGAAGAACATGCTGCAGGAGTGCGCCGCGCTGATGCCCATCTTCTTGTCCGGCTCGGCGCGGATGAAGCCCGGGGTGTTGGTGGGCACGAGGAACGCGGTGATGCCCTTGTTGCCCGCCTCCTTGTTCGTCATCGTGAAGAGCACGATGGCGTCGGCCTTGGGGCCGTTGGTGATCCAGTTCTTCGAGCCGTTGATGACGTACTCGTCACCCTTGCGCACCGCGACGGTCTTCTGCGAGGCCGCGTCGCTGCCCGCCTCGGGCTCGGTGAGGCCGAAGCAACCCAGCTTCTCGCCCCGGGCGAACGGCGTGAGGAACTCGGCCTTCTGCTCCTCGGTGCCGTACTTCATCACCGGATCGCAGTAGAGCGAGTTGTTCACGCTCATGATGACGCCGTTGGAGGCGCAGCCACGGCTGATCTCCTCCATGGCCACCGCGTAGCAGACGTTGTCCAGGCCCGCGCCGCCGTACTGCTCCGGCACCGCCACGCCCAGCAGCGACAGCTCGGCCAGCTTCTTCACCGAGTCGGCGGGCCACTGGTGCGTCTCGTCCCACTTGCGGGCGTTGGGGATCAGCTCGCGCGCGGCGAACTCGCGGCACATCCGCTGGATCTCGCGCTGGACATCGGTCAGCTCGAAGTTCATGGCACTCCTGGTCGGGAAAGAAGGGCGCGGGGGTACATATACGGGGCCGCGCGCCTGGGAACAGCGATTGCAAGAGGGGCAGGCAAGCACGAGTTGCCGCGCCCATTAGTCTGCCCGAAGGCTCCCCAGAGCAGCCCGGGGAGCCGTCCGCTACCGGACTACTTGCCGGTGAAGCCGGCCGGACGCTTCTCCAGGAAGGCCTTCATGCCCTCCTTCTGGTCCTCCGAGCCGAAGAGCACCGCGAAGCCCTGGCGCTCCAGCTCGTTGGCCGCCCGGAGATCCTGGTCCGCGCCGAACTCGATGACGCGCTTGGCCTGGGAGATGGCCAGTGGGCCGTTCTTGAGCATCTTCCCCGCCACCGCCTTGCAGTGGGCCAGGAGCTGATCCGCCGGGAGCACGTCGAGCACCAGGCCGATCTCCTTGGCCTTGGCCGCGTCCAGGCGCTCACCCGTGAAGACGAGCTCCTTCGCGCGCATCTTGCCCACCACGCGGGTGAGCCGCTGCGTGCCGCCGAAGCCCGGGATGACGCCGAGGCTCACCTCGGGCAGGCCCAGCTTCGCCTTCTCCGAGGCGTAGATGAGATCGCACGCGAGGGCCAGCTCACACCCGCCGCCGAGCGCGAAGCCGTTCACCGCGGCGATGGTGGGGATGGGCAGCTGCTCGAGCGTCTGGAAGGCACGGTGACCCAGGGCGGCGAACTCCCGCGCCTGCGCCGCGCTGATGGACGCCATCTCCGCGATGTCCGCACCGGCCACGAAGGCCTTGTCGCCGCCACCCGTGATGATGAGCGCACGGGCCGTGGCGGGCAGGGACAGGAGCGCGGACTCGAGCTCCTGGAGCGTCTTGCTGTTGAGGGCGTTGAGCGCCTTGGGACGATCGATGGTGAGGATCGCGATCGCGTCCTCGGTCTCCAGCCGGATGTTCTCGTAGGCCATGGGGAAGTCCTCGTCCTAGTACTTGTAGAAACCGCGGCCGCTCTTCTTGCCGTACCAGCCGGCGTCCACGTACTGCCGCAGCAGCGGGCTCGGGCGGTACTTGTCGTCACCCAGGCCCTTGTGGAGCACCTCGGCGATGTAGAGCACCGTGTCCAGGCCGATGAAGTCCGCCAGCTGCAGCGGGCCCATGGGCTGGTTGGTGCCCAGCTTCATCGCCGTGTCGATGTCCTCCGCCGTCCCCAGCCCCTCCTGCAGCGCGAAGCAGGCCTCGTTCAGCATCGGAATCAGGATGCGGTTCACGATGAAGCCCGGGAAGTCCTTGGAGACCACCGTGGTCTTCCCCATCTTCTCCGCCAGCGCCTTCGTCGTCTGGTACGTCGCGTCCGACGTCGCCGCGCCCCGGATCAGCTCCACCAGCTGCATCACCGGCACCGGGTTCATGAAGTGCATGCCGATCACGTTCTCGGGGCGCTTCGTCGCCGCGGCGATCCGCGTGATGGGGATGGACGAGGTGTTCGTGGCCAGGATGCCGCCCGGCTTCACCACGCCGTCCAGCTCCAAGAAGATGCGGCGCTTGAGGTCCTCGTTCTCCGTCACCGCCTCGATGGCGAAGTCCACGTCCTTCACCTCGGTGGCGCTCGTGGCGGTGGCGAGGTTCGTGTTCGCCGCCTCGAGCCGGGCCGCGTCCAGCTTGCCCTTCTCCACCAGCTTCTTCAGGCCCGCCTTGATGCGCTCGGCACCCTTGGCGAGGCCCTCCTTCGAGACATCCACCAGGGTGACCCGCAGGCCAGCCTGCAGCGCCACCTGGGCGATGCCCGACCCCATCTGACCTGCCCCGACGACGATGATGTGCTCCGATGCCATGGCGTTCGAGACCCCTTGCTCGGTAAACGAGGAACCGGGCGCGCTATAGCCCTCGCTCCCCCACCGGTCAACGACTCACGGGGAACCGAAGTGTCCGCTCGGCGCGCTCCTCCTCGTCTCCGAGTGTCAGGCGCTCCACAAGCGGCGGCCTCGAGGGTCCGCTCTCACCTCGGGCGAACACCCACACCTCGTACGTCCCCGCGGGCAACCGCGCCTCCAGGGTGACCAGGCCCGGTGGACCGGACTGGAACGAGCGCGTCTCGCGCTTCACCAGCTCGCCGTCCGCGTTCTTCACCTGGAAGTCGAGCGCCCGGATCTCACTCCAGCCCGGGCCCTCCAACCGCCACGCCAGCTCGCGCTCGGGAGTGTCCGCGCCCTTCCACAGCCACAGGCCCAGCGCCACCAGCAACAGGAGGGGCAGCCGCCTCAGCAGCGGGTGTTGTCTCCAGTTCCGCCGCTCGCCGCCCTCCACGCGCTCACTCCTTCTTCGTCGCGGCCTTCTTGCCGCCTCGGCGCGTGTGCAGCTCGCTGACGGTCACCTTGGCCCGGCCCGGCGTGCCCGTCTCGCCCTGCTCCTGCTCCTCGTGAGGCACCAGGCGGATCTGCGCCTTCACCTCGATGGTCATCCCCGAGACCACCTTGAGCAGCTCGTCGCGCAGCTTCTCCGACTGGAGGAAGCGCCGCAGCTCCTCGGAGACGACCCGGCCCACCTCGTCCTTCGTCTTCTCCGCCTGCCCGAGGATGTAGCCGAGCACTTCCTTGGGCAGCTTCAGCTGGCCAGCCAGCGAGCGGATGCCCTCCTCCGTCATGAAGAGGGCCCCCAGTCCCGCCACCGCCACCTTGCGCACGAACTCGGGCACGAAGCCCGCGCGAGAACCCTCCCGCTCCGGCTCGTCTCCGAGCAACGGATCGAAGTCGTCGTTGTCGTCTTCGGGGGCCTTGCTGCCGGGCGCCATAGGGTCCTCGGGGTTCGCGGGGAGTGACTAGCGTATCACCGGCAGCTTCACCGCCACCCGCATGTTCTCGGTGGACACGCGGCCCGCGATGTTGCGCGCCATCGCCACGAAGGCCTGGGCCTCGGCGCTCTCCGGGTGGCTGATCACCACCGGCACGCCCGCGTCACCCGCCTCGCGGATCTTCAGCTCCAGGGGAATCTCCCCCAGGAACGGGATGCCGAACATCTCCGCCGCCTTGCGGCCGCCGCCCCGGTTGAAGATGGCCGTGGCCTTCGAGCAGTGCGGGCACACGAACTGGCTCATGTTCTCCACGATGCCCAGCACCGGGATGTGCACCTTGTCGAACATCTGCTTGGCGCGCACCACGTCCGCCAGCGCCACGTCCTGCGGCGTCGTCACCAGCACCGCGCCCGACGCCTTCACCGACTGCGACAGCGACAGCGCCACGTCACCCGTGCCCGGCGGCAAGTCCAGCACCAGGTAGTCCAGCTCGCCCCAGCGCACGTCGCGCACCAGCTGCATCAGCGCCCCGTGCAGCATGGGCCCGCGCCAGATGAGCGCCTGATCCGCCTCCACCAGGAAGCCGATCGACATGACCTTCAGGCCGTGCTTCTCCAGCGGCAGCAGCGTCTTGCCATCCGGGCTCACCGGCTTCTCCGTGATGCCCGTCATCAGCGGCACCGAGGGGCCGTAGAAGTCCGCGTCCAGCAGGCCCACCTTCGCGCCCTCGCGCGCCAGCGCCGCCGCCAGGTTCACCGACACCGTGCTCTTGCCCACGCCACCCTTGCCGGCGCCCACCAGGATCACGTTCTTCACCTGCGGGAGGATCGCCTGCCCCCCGGCGTTCGGCGCCGAGCGCACCTGCGCGCCCCACTCGATGTCGAACGTCTTCAGCCCCGGCACCTGCTTGAGCGCCGCCTCGGCGTCCGCCTGGATCTTCCCCTTCATCGGGCAGGCCGGCGTGGTCAGCTCGATCTTGAGCTTCGCCTTGTCTCCGTCCACGCGGACGTCCTTCACCATCCCGGCCTTCACGAGGTCGATGTGCAGCTCGGGATCCATCACCTTCGACATCGCCGCGAGGATGTCGCGCTCGGAAACACTCATCTGTGTACCTGAATCCTTTGAATCCGGGGGGCGCGCCGAAATAGCCAGCGGCCCCCCCGGTGTCAACCTCGTCTAATCCAGCGTCTCCCCGGCCGCACCTCTTCTCATTCGATCGCGGCCACCCGGTACTCGCCTGCCTCCCGGACCAGCCGTACGGCCCGGTCCGTCCCCAGGGGGAACTCCGCCCCCGACGCCGTCACCCGCACGTCCCCCTCCAGGGCGAGCCGCGCCCGGCGTACCCGCTCGGCCGACAGGGGCTCGCGCTTGAAGTCCTCGCGCAGGCGCTCGGGGGTGTAGCGGGCACGCAGGGGATCGCTCAGCAGCGACCAGGCCTTGTTCCAGTGGCCCGCCTCCACCGCGTCCAGGAAGCCCTTCAGGGCCGCCCGGGGCGCGTCCTCGGGTTTCTCCTCGACGACCCGCCAGCCTTCCTTCGCCTGGACCAGCGTGAGGGCCGCGGCTCGCGCCTGGAGCTCCGGGAGGGCCTCGCGCACCTCCTTCGCCCGGGCCTGACGGACCGAGGCGTCCGCGTAGTGCTCCAGGAACGCGGGCCGGGCCTCGGCGGGGGCGCTCGTCAACGCGTAGGCCTCCGCCAGCCGGTTCTCCTCCAACGCCCGGGCGTAGGACGCCGCCACCTCCGAGGGCCCCGGTGTGTGGACACAGCCCGTGGCCGCCCCGGACACGGCCAGGGACAGCGTGGACAGCGCTCCCAGGACCCTGCGCAGCGGGCCTCCCGGTGTGCCCTTCTTCATCGCCGCCCCCGAGACCGAGCCCGGTGGCCGGCACGCACCGCAATACACCTCACCCTCGTACGCATAGGCCTCCGAGACCTGGAGCCCCACCCCGCAGCGCGAGCACTCCATGGCCGCCGTCGCCGGAGCGGAGGGCCGCGCCTGGGGCACCACCCCCGTGGGCGGCGGCCGGGTCTCCGTCACGCCCGCCAGCGCCTCGAAGGCGCCCGCGTCCAACCACACCCCCTCGCACGAGGGGCACACGTCCACGGGACTGGCGCTCGTCACCACCCGCCGCAGGCGCTCGGAGCAGGCCGGGCAACGCACGGGCTCGCTCCGGCACGTGGGGCACACCGCCTCCGCCCGGCCCACCGGGTGCCCCGACCTCCGGCACCTCGAGAAGGTCTGCCCCTTCATGGCCAGGAAGCTCCGCGCCGGGGGCCGATCCGGGAAACGCTCCAGCTCGCCCCGATCGAACCACAGCCCGTGACAGCGCGGGCAGGTGTCGATTTCCACATGGGAGACGCGCAAGGGCCGCAGCGGCTGGTTCTCACAGAGGGGACAGGGGCGCGCCATGCGGGCCGGGAGGTTACTCGAAACGCTCCCCTCCCTTGAACCCCAGCAGGCTCCAGGCCGTTGGACAGAAGGCATAAACCCCCGCCCACGCGTTCCCCAGCAACAGCTTCAGCAGCGAGAAGCCCCGATCCCCTCCCCCATACGTCCGCAGCTCGAAGCGCCCCGCCGGCACCTTCGCCAGCGCCATCGCGTGACGGCACGCCTCCTCGAAGCCCCCCACCTTGTCCACCAGCCCCACCCCCAACGCCCGCGTGCCGCTGTACACCCGCCCCTCTCCCAGCGCGTGGATCTCCGCCGTCGTCCGGCCCCGCGCCTTCGCCACGTGCTCGAGGAAGGCCTGGTACGTCTCCTCCATCTCGAGCTCCATCAGGGCCCGCTCGTGCTCGGTGAAGCCCCGCGAGCTCGAGTAGATGCCCGCCGTCTCTCCCCGCGTTATCAGCGTGCGGTGCACCCCCAGCTTCTCCATCAGCTCCGAGGTGTCGAACTTCCCCGAGAACACACCGATGGAGCCCACCACCGAGTGCTGCGTGGCCCAGATCTCCCTGGCGCCCAGCGCGGCCATGTAGCCGCCGCTCGCCGCCACCTGATCCACGAAGGCGATGACCGGCTTCTTCTTGGCCACCCGCTGCACCGCCTCCAGCATGATCTCCGAGGCCACCGCCGAGCCTCCCGGGCTCGCCACGTACAGCACCACCGCCTTCACCCTCCGGTTGCGCCCCGCCGCGCGCAGCGCCTTCACCACCGTGTCCGAGCCCGCCGTCCGCCCCGGCGTTCCCTTGCCCGGGACGATCATCCCCGACACGGGCACCACCCCCAGCCGCGGCCTCGGACGCAGCGGACGCCACCGCACCGGCGGCCACGGCAGCCGCGCCCGGTACATCGGCATCGGCTCCACGCCCTCGTCGTCCTCGTCCTCCTCCTCCTGCTTCCCGCCCCCGAGCCGCGCGGGCAGATCCGCCTCGTCACACGTCCCGTCGATGAGGCCTCCCGCCATCGCGCGCTTCGCGCTGTAGGGGCCCGCGTCGATCCACGCCCTCACCTCCTCCGGCGTGCGCCGCCTCCCCCGCGCCACGCCGTCCACCAGGTCCACGTACCGCTCGTCCAGGAAGGACTCGAGCGTCTGCCGCTGGATGTCCGACACGTGCGCGTGCGTGAAGAGCTCCGGCGCCGTCTTGTACGCGCCCCGCCGCAAGAAGTGCGCCTTGATGCCAATCCGGCCCAGGCCCTCGCCCAGCGCGGTGGCCTCCGCGGCGAAGCCCACCAGATCCAACCGGCCCGCCGGGGACAGCAGCACCTCGTCCGCCGCGCACATCACCTGGTAGCCCACGTTGTCCACGCTCACCGCCCACGCCACCACCCGCTTGCCCGCCGCCCGGAAGTCCCCGAGCAGCTTCTCCAGCACCTCCCGCTTGGCCGGCGGCACCTCCAGGTCCTCCAGCACCAGGAGGATGCCCTTCACCTTCTCATCCTTCGCCAGCAGCTCCAGCGCCTCGCGGAAGGACTCCAGCGACGTCACCGTGGCGGGCTCGGGACGGCCCTGCCCTCCCAGGCCCAGGGGCAGGCGGGAACGCCGGGGCCGCTCCCGGTAGGGGGGATCCCCCGCCAGCCGGAAGCGCACATAGGCCGGCCGGCTCCGGGCCCCCAACAGGCGGAACGGGAGACCCAACAGCACCCTCAACAGCACCAGCAGGTTGATCAGGGGAATGACGAGGAAGCGCACGGGTCTGGCGCCTAATGGAGCGCCGGGGGGGAAGCAAGCCCTGTTCTACGCACCTGTCAGGTCGTGGTAGGCTGCGCCGCCATGCGCCTCCCCCTCTTCTCGCGTCTGCTGGCCGTCCTCGTGCTCGTCACTGGCGGCGCCGCCCTCGCCCAGCGGCGGCAGCTGCAGAGCTTCCAGGGCGAAGAAATGACCCAGGAGGAGCGTGACACCGCCCGCTCCCGCCCCAAGTACAACATCAACTCGTACAACCGGGACATCCAGATCAAGGAAGAGCCCATCCCCTGGAAGGCCATCGGCCTGGGCGTCATCGCGATGCTCGTGGCCGCGCCCTTCGCGTATCGCGCGTACCGGGGCACCACCAAGGAGATGTCCGAGGCCAACACGTTCGGCGTCGCCAGCTCCCGCGGCGAGGTCGCCGAAGACGAGCAGGCGTAGCCTCCCGCGAGGGCCTTCCATGAAGCGTGCCCCGTCCCCCCTGTCCCTGGTGCTCGCCGGCTGCCTGTCCCTGGGAGCCCTCCTGAGCGCCTCCGCCGCGTCCAAGCCCAAGGCGAAGGCCGCCGAGGCCAAGGGTGGCCCTGGCCTGCCCGCGCCGGACTACCTCCCCGAGGATGCCCGCGCCCTGCTGCGCAAGAAGATGGCCCGCCACGGGCAGGACGCGCGCGATCTGATGTTCAGCGTGACGCTGCTCCGCTACGACGTGGCGCGCGCCACCGCCGAGCGCATCGCCGCCGAGCCCCGGATCGATCGTCCCCAGGCAGGCTCCGAGGACGAGCCCGCCGCCTTCCTGCCCGAGCGCTTCTTCGTCCTCCAGGACGAGGTGCGCAGGCGGGCCCAGGCCGTCGCCGCCGCCGCCGGGAAGAAGGACGACGCGGCGCTCTCCGAGAGCTACGGCCTGCTCGTGCAGACGTGCGTCTCCTGTCACTCGGTGTACCTGAAGCGCGAGTAGGTACGCACTGCGCGGTACCCTATGACCAGCCCGCCGCCCCGCTGGAGAGCCCCATTCCGCCTATACTTTCCTCAACTAGCACCAAACGCGTCGAGGGCCCTTTTCTGGTGGAGATGGTGGTTCCGCTGCCCCCGAGCGGAGGTGACCTGGCCTCCCTCTGGGCGAGCGGAACTTTTCAGGTCACCCGTTTCGACCCTTTTGCGCGTTTGGTGCTAGCGCTCAACGTGCGCTTCAATGGCTCGCTCGATCTGCTCGGCAATATCTTCGCCAGTTTGAATGGCTAGTTCATGCCCTTCAGGAGTGTAGTCAAGCGGTGTCCTCACGTCCGCAAGAGGCATGAGTTTGCGAATAATGCCTTTCAGAACGCTCGCCTTACGGCCATGGGGGATGTGGTCTGGGATCGTGATCGTGATCTTCGTCATGTCTTTTACTTTGCGGCGTTCGATGGCCTGCCGAGTGGCACGCTGCTAGACATTTTAAAGTGCCTGTTCCGGTAGAGACCGTCCCTGCCCGATTGCTCCTCGGGCGAGGATGCAGGTCTGCCTACTACCGGAACAGACACTTAGCCCATATGCGCACAAACAAGGCTATGGCCAACACTCGGTGTCCTGCGTCTGCATTACATGAACCATTGGAAACGCGAGTACCCGCGAGTACCACGGTGCTATGGCCTCTCGCGATCATCGCCATGGGGACTCTTCAGTTGGTGTTTCCTGCAGATGGCTGCATTGGTGTCAGACGCCAGAGAGAGGTGAGCTTCGCGAGCAACCTCTTCTGCCGTGCCTCCACTACAGCAGGCGTCCAGGTAGATTCATGGAGAACCTCACTGGTCAACACGAATGGCGATCCACCGCTTTTCGCGGTTGCCAGATATTTGGCCTTTTTGGGCGTGAACTCCAAGTTGGATGCTTCGCTGTTCTTCCTGCGTGAGAGCAGCGCGAGATTGCCGAGCCGGTGCACAAACGCCGAACGCTGAGCGTCGTTGAACAACGTTCTCCACTGACTATTCGACGGTGGATTTCGTGGGAGCACATGCTCGACAGTGATCACCGGGTAGTCGTATGAGGCCGAGCCGTCGGACAGCGTTTGATCAAGCCGAAGGAGTACATAGAGCCGGATCCGCTGTTCTTCATACAAGTTACCATCGAGGATACTTAATATCCTGGTCTGCTCATCCGCAGTGAATTGCAGAGGAGAGGTATCGGCGTACAGATCGTCACCGCGCTCCATTGCCTCAAGCAGTTGACCATAGCGTCGGATGCGATCGTTGATGTTGTTCCGAAGGAACATCATCCCAGCGGCGAGGCGCTCAAGGTCACGTAGGAAGCGAAGTACTGCAGCAGATTCCTTGAAAGGCGACGGCTCAGCCCGGCGGTATGCGGCGAGACATCGGAGCGCCGGAGGAATCCAGTCGACGTTTTCGATACCTACTCGCTCACCATTCCCCAGCATCCAGCTCAGCAGTTGGTTGATCTCGTCAGCGTGCTCGCTGCTCGTGAAGCTGGCTGTCAACAGGTCCTCGTACGCTTCGGCCATTGGCAGCAACTCGCTGTCGATGAGCTTGGCTGGATCTGGGTACTTAGTGACAACAACCTCGCGAAATTCCTTGAGCACGGTGCCCTTGAGCTTTGTTCGTGCATGGATCATTCGGATGTGGGCAAACAGATCGTTGAACGCAGTGCGCCCCAGGCGGTTTTCGTGCGCCTCCCACTTCTTCGCGAACGTCGGCCTGTCATCGGTCGGGATGCCGCCAACAATCTCGGCTTTGAGAATGTCTGCGTGCGAAAGATCCAGCCCGCGATCGTTAAGCACCGAGAAGATCCGGTAAGCAGCATCGAGGTCTGGTGTGGACACCACGACGAGGAAGCACCGGGTCAGGAGGTAACGAGTCAGCCGCAGCCGGGCATCGTCGCTGAGCTTCTTGGCTGAATCATAGAGCGCGAGTGTGTTAGCGCGGATCCTTCGTTGCGTCTCAAGCTTGAGGACTTTTGGGTCGAGGGATGCAACTTTGTCGATACCCCCAGGGCGTTGAACATACTCCTGAAAGAAATCTCGATCATCGTCCCGTACACGAAGCCGGAAGCTCTCAGCGAGCCCGGTAAATTCATCACCAGGCTGATACAAGAAGCGATCGAGCTTTGATGCTTGGCTCTGTGGAAAAAGGGAACGAAGAACAGACAGTAGGATCGTTAGCGTGGTAAGCCGCTGCTGACCATCAACCACGTAGGACGCAGGACGCTCATCCTTGATGAGCACGATGCTACCAAGAAAGTAAGGTGCGATGTAGTCGAGTTGTTCGGTGCCCTCGCCAAGTGCAGCGCGCAGGTCTTCGAACAATGCGACCGCATGCTCAAGTTCCCAGGAATAGGGGCGCTGGTACTCTGGAATCTGAAACAGAAACTTTTCGTTGAAAACATCCTCGATGGGTAACTGGCGCCCCTCGATGGTGATCCTGAACTTCTGCATAACAGGCTCTCCCAAGAAACGAAAATTGGTCGCACTCCGTCCCGAATCTTAGCACTTGTGATGAACAGAGTCGCCTGTTGGACGTTGTAAAACGCGCCCGTCTCTTCCTGCAGCGCTTCTACGAGCGCGCCTTCCGATTCCTCGCCGGAGCCAAGGCCCTCGAGTCCACCCGGGACGCACACGAGTTGGGGCGCACCGCCCTCGGCCTGTCACCCTGAAGGCGGACCGCGCTGTCGGGTGCTCGACGCGGCCGGGCCGGAGTGTGCTCTGGAGCGCACGCACCGGCCCTTCCGGGTGGGTGTCCTCCCTGGCACCAGCTGCTGATCGTGCCGAGCCTGGGTTGGCCGCTCTCTCGTGGAGGCACCATGGGCACCCGGTCCGCGCTTCTCGCTTCATCCACTCCTGGAGCTCCTGGCACCCCGTGGACACCGCCCCTGCTGCTCGCCGGTCTCGTGAGCGCGGGGCTCGGGGTGCTGCGGAACCTGTGGTGGGCCGTGAAGTGCTTCGCGCGGGGGCTCGGCGGGCTCCTCACGGGCAGGTTCTCCACGGGCGGCCACGCGCTGCGCCGGGGCGTGTTGAAGCTGCTCGTCCAGATTCCCCTCGACGTCCTGCTGAGCCTGGGAGGCCGGGTGCTGAGCGGCATCCAGACGCTCCTCGGCCTCGAGCCCGTGGGCGGCCGGCTCGCTCCGAGGCAGATCGCCGAGCTGCGCAAGGTGTTCGGGGACAGCATCGACTACGAGCGGGTCCGCCTCAAGGTGGGCAGGCTCGGGCTGCTCTCGCTGGCCGGCCGCCCCTTCGTGCTCGGCCATACCCTCTACGTGCCTCGGGACGTGCCCCGGACGGACTCCGCCGCGCTCCAGCTCCCCATGCATCTGCTCGTCCAGGAGATGGGCCACGTCTGGCAGTACCAGGCGGGGGGCACCGACCACGTCTGCGAGACGCTCTGGAGCCAGTGGTTCGGCGAGGGCTCGGACTGGCGCACGGCCCTGGACGCGGGCCAGAGCTGGGGCGAGCTGGATCCCGAGCAGCAGGTCCGGCTCCTCAAGGTGGCCTACGCCCGCTCGGGCTACTTCGAGGCCCCCGGCCAGCGGTTCGTCGACGAGGACACGGGCGTGGACTACACCGGGCAGCTCGCGCGGGCCCTCGAGCAACTGCGGATGAGGAAGGGAGCGCCCTGACGGCTCGCCTCCCCGCCCGGACGCCGGGCGAACCCGTGAGATTGTTGCTTCGGCTCCGTACCCTGCGATGCTAGACGGCCCACCGGGCACGTCTCTCCAGGAGCCAGCAAGACCTCATGAATACGGCACTCGCCATGCGCGTGGAGGAACCTCCGCGCTCCGCCTTCCCGGGCCTCGACATCGATGAAGAGGCCTTCGCGCGGGACCTGCAGGCCCTGCGCACGGAGATGGAGTCCTCCCTCGGTCCCGAGGACCTCGCGCACTTCCGGAAGATCGAGCGCTGGGGCCGGGTGTGCTCGGCGCTCGGTTATGCGACGGCGTGGCTGGCACCCAATCCCCTCTCGGCGCTGCTGATCGCGCAGGGCAACACGGCGCGCTGGACGATGATGGCGCACCACGTGACGCACCGGGGTTACGACCGGGTGCCCGGCATGCCCGAGCACCGCACCGGGCGTGCGTTCGCCTCGGGGTGGCGCCGCTTCCTGGACTGGCCGGATTGGATCCACCCCGACGCGTGGCGGCACGAGCACAACGCGCTGCACCACGGGCGCACGGGCGAGACGGCGGATCCGGATCTGGTGGAGGAGAACACCGGGTTCCTGCGGAGCTCCTCCATGCCCCTGCTGGCGAAGTACGCGGTCGTGGCCTTCTTCGCCTGCACCTGGAAGCTGACGTACTACGCGCCCAACACCTTCCTGGAGTGGCGGCGGGCCGAGCGGCGGCGCGCGGGCGAGAAGGACGATGGGAGCACCCCGCGCCTGATCACGGCCTTCAACCCGCTCACCGCGGATGGCCGGGCGTTCTGGTGGACGTGCATCCTGCCCTACGTGGGCCTGCGCTTCGTGCTGCTGCCCGCCCTGTTCGCGCCGCTCGGGGCGTGGGCCGCGCTCAGCGTGCTGGCCAACAGCGTGCTCGCCGAGCTGCTCACGAACATCCAGAGCTTCGTGCTGATCGCGCCCAACCACGCGGGCGATGACCTCTACCGGTTCCACGATAAAGCGAAGAACAACGCGGAGTTCTGCGTCCGGCAGGTGATCGGCTCGGTGAACTACGCCACCGGGAGCGATGGGGTCGACTTCCTCCACGGCTGGCTCAACTACCAGATCGAGCACCACATCTGGCCCAGCCTGCCCATGAGCAAGTACCAGCAGGTGCAGCCCCGGGTGAAGGCGCTCTGCGAGAAGCACGGCGTGCCCTACGTGCAGGAGAGCGTCTTCCGCCGCGTGAAGAAGCTCGTGGACATCATGGTGGGACGTAACTCGATGCGCACGGTGCCCACCCGGTGACACCGGGACGGAGCCTGGGCCTCGTGGTGTGGGCCGTGCTGCTGGCCGGATGTGCCACGCAACGTTCCATGGGGCCGCCTCCGCGAGGCGCCTACGCTCAATCCGTGGACTCGGCGACACGGGGCTGCTTGAACAATCCGGCCTGCTACACCACCGCGCCGGGTGAAGAGGCCCTCATCCCGTGGCTGTCTCGCGCCCTGGAAGCGGCCCGGCTTCTCGTCACCCTCAAGGAGGTCCTCGACGAGGCCGATCTGCGCCTCATCGAGACAATCCTCGTCGAGTGCGCGAAGGAGGCGGACTTCCAGGTCAACGAGCGGGAGTATGGCGAGGGCAAATACCCGGACGACGCCGAGTGCGACAGGGTGGTCGGCCATGACGAGAAGCAGAACAAGATAACGCGGGCCATGGAGCTCGGGACGATGAAGCACGAGGTCGCCTTCGCCTGCGTACGGTTGCGGCTCCTCACCCGGTTCCCGGAAAACATCTCGATAGAACCCCGCTATGTGCCTGGCCCGTCACCAGGGCAATACGTGCTGACCGACCACGGGACGGGCTCGCTCAGACCAGACATCGTCCTGCACTTCGCGCGCAACCCCACCAGGGTTCAATGCGTCTACGACTTCAAGTTTCCCTGCACGCTCACCAGCAAGAGCAATCCCTTCTCTGGCAAGGTACGTACACAACTCGAATCGTACGATGCACTGGGCGGTAACTGCCCCTCAGCCATCGTGACGCCCCAGCTTGGACTCAACCATGAATGAGCACTATCCCCGCATCCGCCGATACGGACCCACGCGGCAGGGGGAGCGATTGCTCATCCGCGAGGTTGTTCAATTCACCTTCTACCTTCCTCACGACCACCACGACCTGGCCGTGGGGGTCGCGCGTGCCCTCGATGCCTACCAACGTGCGGTCGGCGTAGGTCCTGAGGCCATCAGCTACTGGGAGGACACTTCTAGCGAAACCTCCCATTCCATCGTGGAGAAGGGATGGCAGGCCATCCACGAATGTCTGCACCCCGGAACCCGCCGCATCTTCTTGGATGACTTCGGAGAGGAGACAGAGTTCTTCCGAAGAAATACCAAGCAAGGCTACGAGGTTTTCTTCAATCTGACCGGCGCCCCTTCGTTCGAGTACAACGGATACGGCTTCACGTATTGCGCCCGCCTGCCGTGGCGTTCTCCTCCGGAAGGCAGCGTCAGCGTGCTGCGGGCCACTCTTCCCACGGAGTACCTCGAGCAGCACGGCCCGGGACGGGTGAGGGAACTGGTCCTGGAAATGGCCTCTTCCCTGCGCTTCTCCACCGGCCATGCCGGCCTCGCTTTCGAACTCCTGGGCTCGCGCCGCCGCCTCCTGCCCGAAATCCGCACCGAGCTCTTCCGCTACCCGGGGGTGGACGCGTCCCACGTCGGAGTCCTCCTCTGCCGGCAGGGCACGCACGTGGAGGGTGTGCACTGGCTCAACTTCCTGGGCCAGCCCGTGCTCGGCGCGCTGGAGGGCGTGGCGGGCCTGCGTACCCGGCTCCACTCTCCTGGAACCACCGTGCAGGAGATGGAAGGCGAGCGCGCGCTGGTGACGCTCGGGCAGTGGCCAGAAGCCGGGGACATGGAACAGGGCCGCGACCTCCCCGCCTACCGCGAGCTCGCGCGCGTGCTGGAACCCTGGTCGGTCCCGTTCTCCCCGGGCTTCGTCAACTCCTGGAGGGGCTACACGGAAGAGGAAGTCCGGCGGTGGTGGCGCCGATTCCTCGACTGAGCCACACGGACGGGCTCCCGGCCTCGCTTCCGGTTACTGTCCCCTCATGTCCGGCCCCCGACCGAAGACGTGCGCCGCATGCGTCCGTGTTATCGTCGCCAACGAGGTGTACTACCGCTTCTCCCTCGTCCTGCAGGGTGAGCAGGACGTGCTCGGCCCCTCCGGTGGCGGCAGCTCCGAGGACGAGCTCGCCGCGCTCGTGAAGCAGCTCGAGGAGGGCCAGGAGTCCGCCCAGGAGCTGGAGGAACAGGTCCACTGGGAGCGCAGCGGCGTCGTGTGCTCGGCATGCCGCTCGGTGGTGGTGCGCACCCTGTCCGCGCCCCCCGAGGCCGCCGGGCCGCATTGAACGGCAGCCCGTGAGCCCTGGCGCTCAGCTCATCGCGGAGTGCCCTTGCGAGCCCTGGCCCTTCCCGTCTTCTGGGTGCCCTGCGGCCCCGTGCTGGAGGTGAAGGGCTCGATCAGCCCGACGATGTTTCCCTCCGGGTCCTTCATCATGGCGAAGTTGTAGCCGTCGACGGTGACGGGCTCCACGTAGGTGCTGCCGCCAAGCTTCCCGGCCTGCTCGAGCGTGGCCTTCAGGTCCTCCACGAGCAGGTAGAAGTTGCGGCCCGGCTCGAAGCCCGGCACCGACGGGTCCGCCTGCCCGATGCCTCCGAGCAGCGGCTGGGGCTCCCCGGGGAAGCGGATGTAGGCGAAGTTGCCGGTGCCGAACTGGTAGTTCCACCCGAAGAGCGAGCGGTAGAAGTCGAGCAGCGGCCCCTGCTTGTTGGCGATGATCTCGAACATCACCGAGGGGTGCTTGTTGGTGGGCGCCTGCTGGACCGCCGCCCGCGTGGGCCCGGCGGGCGGCACCTGGTTCCAGTAGCTCACCGTGAGCTGATCCGAGTCCTTCCGGCGCAGGCCCAGGCCCTCGTAGGCCTCGGGGCTGTCCGGCCGGGTCCAGGTGAGCGCGTAGCTCTCCATCCGAGGATCCGTCCCGTCCGGCAGGGGCTTGATGGTGAGCGTGCCCGTGAAGAAGGGCGGTTGCGAGATGGGCGTGCCCGGATTCCAGATGCGCACGTCGTACTGGCCGGGCAGGCCGCTCCGGTTCCTCCCCTTCTTCTCGGCGATCTCGATGCCCGTCTTGCCGTTGATGCCGTGCCCCGACACGCTCCAGCTGCCCTCGAGCCGGCCGGGCTCGATGCGATAGAGGGCCACTCCGTTCACCCGCGGCGGCTCGCGGGTGAAGCCCGCCTGGAGCTCCAGGAACTGGACCTGGATGAAGGGCTTGCCCGGGGTGTTCGATGGCCCGAGGAACAGAGCGCCGTGCTCCTTCACGAAGCGGGTGAAGCGAGGGCCATTCACGTGATCCAGGAAGGCCTGCGTGTTCGCATAGGTCTCGACGAACACCACCTCCTGGGGAACGGAGGCCGGCAGCGAGGGGGGCAGCCCCCGCTCATCCACGACGGGAGTGTGGACGCGGTACATGAGCGTCCCGGGCTCGTTCGCGCGCACCTCCTCGGCGAGTCTCTCGAGGGCACGCACGCCCTCCTTCTCGCGGCCCTTCCGGAAGATCCACTTCGAGATCAGATGCACGGGAGCGTCTTGGGACGTCTTCATGAGTTCTTCCCCTCCGTCGAGACATCGAGCCTATCGAAGGCGTATCCCAGGCCCACCACGCCAAATGCCACCTCGGCCACGAGCACCGCCGCCGCGGAGGCCCCCGCGAAGGGCAGTGCCCACACGCCCAGGTCCAGCAGCCACTCCAGACCGAAACCCACCCCGGCCGCGAGCAATGCCGCGGGCAACATTCCCACCAGCAGCACCAGCAGGGTCCCCCCCAGCGTCAGCAACCGCTGCCCGAGTGCCTCCAGGCCCCGCACCCGCTCGCCCTCGGGCGGCAGCCACGCCGGAAACAGCACCACCGTCGCGTTCTGCACGAACAGCCCCCCGAGCGACACCGCCGGCAGCACCCACAGCGCCCCCAGTCCCGCCGCCACCCACAGCGCCGTGTACGTACCTCCCTGCCACACCGCCATCGCCATCGCCAGCACGACGAGCCCCGCCTGCGCCACCCCGAGCAGCAGCGCCGGCGCGGCGAGCTCCGCCGCCACCACCTGCCTCCCCGTGAGCGGCAACGCCCGGAGCTGCTCCAGCCTCGGCAGATCCATCCGCAGATCGAACCGCAGCGCGGACGGCCCGAAGAAGCACAGCACCCCCGCCAGCCCCGCGCACAGCGGCGCCATGAACAGGCGCACGTTGTCGAGCGCCTCGGACAGGCCCCGGCCCGAGGCCACCGCCGCCACCAGGCCGCCCACCAGCCCCGCGGCGAGCAGCCGCCCCGCCCCACCCAGCCGCCGCCCGGCGATGAGGTTCTTCCAGAGGATCGCCACCTCCGGCCGGCCCGTGGGCGCGAGCTCGAAGTACGCGGGGCGCATCCGCGGGAGCGTGGCATGGCCGCCCCCCCGCGAGAGCTGCTCCCGGAGCCGGGCCCGCTCCTCGGCCCTCACCACCGCCGCCTCCTCGAAGGCCACCGCCGCCCGCATCACCCACACGTAGTGCACGGCGAACAGGCCCAGCCCGAGCGGCAGTGTCCTCAGGAAGCTCCCCACGTCCGGCGCGAGCGGCAGGGCCACCAGCAACCGTCCCGGCCCCAGGGCCGGCGAGTCCATCAACGAGGCCAGCAACGCATGGAGCTCCCGGGCGTTCTTCAGCTCGGTGGGCAACGGGTGCTCGCGCAGCGCGGACAGCGCGGCGATGAACATCAACGCGCTCGCGGCGGTGAGGGCCGCCCAGCGCAGCGCCGTCCCCGCCCCTCCATACCGGGCGAGCCGCGTCCGCACGAAGGAAGCCGCCGTCACGTGCAGGTGCACCGTGGACAGCGTCACGGTGGCGCCCAGGAAGAAGAGGACGGGGTGCCCGTTCATCACGCGGCTCACGAAGAGGGTGGCCACGAAGGCGCCCATGGCCGCGCCCACCAGGCCTCGCGCGAGCTTGTAGTGCAGCAGCCCCCGCCGCGACACGGGCGCGGGGAAGAACTGCTGCACCTCCGTCTCGTTGAAGGACAGCGAGGGCCGGTCCGGTCCCAGCGCCCAGGCGGACAGCACCGTGCTCAGCATCGCGACCGCGAGCATGAACTGGCTGAAGAGCTGCGCCCCGGGAGGCACCGGGTCCTCCTGTCCCGCGAAGCTCAACCGCCGCAGGAACACGGAGTACACGTACAGCCCGCCCACCACCGCGCCCACCAGGTACTTCGGCTGGCGCAGGCGCTGCAACTGGCGCAGCACCCGGTTGCGTGCCGAGGCCACCCACAGGAACGTCACCGCACGCGGAAAGCTCACGGCGCCTCCCGATCCGGCCGCGGCTCGGGGGACGCGCTCGTGATCCGGATGAAGAGCTCCTCCAGCGACGCCGCCGAGCCATCCGGCCCACTGAGCTGCGCGCGGATGTCCGCCAGCGTCCCGAGCGCCACCGCGCGCCCCCCGGCGATGACGAGGATGCGGTGGCACAGCTCCTCCACCAGCGGCAGCAGGTGCGAGGAGAGCACCAGCGCCGTCCCCGCCTCCGCCCGCTGGCGCAGAGACGCCTTCATGCGCCGGATGGCCAGGGGATCCAGGCCCGTGAGCGGCTCGTCGAGGATGATGAGCCGCGGCGAGTGCAGGAAGCCGCAGGCGATGGACAGCTTCTGCTTCATCCCGCGCGACAGCTCCCCGGGCAGGGCCTTCTCCTTGCCGGCCAGCTCCATCTCGTCCAGCAGCGCCCGCGCCCGCTCCTCCCAGTCCGCCACCCCGTACAGCCGGGCCACGAAGTTCAGGTGCTCCCAGACGGTGAGGTACTCGAAGAGGCGCGGCTCGTCCGGAAGGAACGCCAGGGCGTGCTTGGCCTGGACCGGCTCGCCCGCCAGGTCATGCCCCGCCACCCGCACGCGCCCGCTGGAGGGCGGCAGGATGCCCGCCAGGCAGCGCAGCGTGGTCGTCTTCCCCGCCCCGTTGGGTCCCACCAGCCCGAGCACCTCGCCCGGAGCGACCTGGAAGGTCAGCCCCTGCACGGCCCTCACGTCGCCGTAGGTCTTCTCCAGCCCTTCCACATCCAGCACCGGCGCCCTCATCCCGGCATCGCTCATGTGCGCCAAAATACGCGGCTCTCCGGGTGGATTCCAATCCATGGGGCATCCCCCGCTCACGAGCGCTAGGGTACGCCCCTCCTGGAGGGTGTGATGCGCTTCCTCGATGACCAGAAGCCTCCCTACGATCTCACGTACAACGACTGCTTCATGGTGCCGGGCCGCTCGGAGGTGGGCTCGCGGCTGGACGTGGACCTGACACCGGCCGATGGCCTGGGCACCACCCTCCCCATCGTCGTGGCCAACATGACGGCCGTCTCCGGCAAGCGCATGGCCGAGACCGTGGCCCGCCGCGGGGCCATCGCCGTGCTGCCCCAGGACATCCCGCTCGACATCGTCGAGAGCAACATCGCCTACGTGAAGTCGCGCCACACCGTCTACGAGACGCCCATCACCCTGCGGCCCGGCGACACCATCCAGCAGGCCCTCAACCTCATCCACAAGCGCGCCCACGGCGCCGTCGTCGTCGTCAACGAGAACGAGGAGCCCGTCGGCATCTTCACCGAGAACGATGCCGCCGGCTTCGACCGCTTCACCCAGCTGCAGCGCGTCATGTCCACCGACCTCGTCACCATCGACGAGGGCACGCCGCTCGAGACCATCTTCGATCGCCTCTCCAGCCGACGGCTCACCTCCGCGCCGGTGGTCCGCGGGCGCCGGCTCATCGGCGTGGTGACGCGCAAGGGCGCGCTGCGCTCGACGCTCTACAAGCCGGCGCTGGACGCCAAGGGCAAGCTGCTGATCGCCACGGCCATCGGCATCAACGGCGACGTGAAGGGCAAGGCCGAGGCCCTGTTGCGTGCCGGGACGGATCTGCTCGTCATCGACGTGGCGCACGGCCACCAGCGCCGGATGCTCGAGGCGGTGGAGATCGTCCGCTCGCTCGCTCCCTCGGTGCCCATCATGGCGGGCAACGTCGTCACGCGCGAGGGCACGCGCGACCTCATCTCGGCCGGCGCGGACCAGGTCAAGGTGGGCGTGGGGCCCGGGGCCATGTGCACCACGCGCATGATGACGGGCGTGGGCCGGCCCCAGTTCTCCGCGGTGCTCGACTGCGCCGAGGAGGCCCGGAAGCTCGGCAAGCACGCGTGCGCGGATGGCGGAGTCCGGCACCCGCGCGACGTGGCGCTGGCGCTCGCGGCGGGCGCGGCCAACGTGATGATCGGCTCCTGGTTCGCTGGCACCTACGAGAGCCCCGCGGACGTGCTGCGCGACAGCGATGGCCGCTTCTACAAGGAGAACTTCGGCATGGCCTCGCAGCGCGCCGTGAAGGCCCGCACGCGTGGCGAGTCCCTCTTCGAGCGCGCCCGCAAGGAGCTCTTCGAGGAGGGCATCAGCTCCTCGCGCATGTACCTGGACTCCGAGCACCCCGGGGTCGAGGACATCATCGATCAGATCATCGCGGGCGTGCGCAGCTCCTGCACCTACGCGGGCGCGCGGACGGTGGAGGAGTTCCACCAGCGGGCCGTGGTGGGCGTGCAGAGCCAGGCCGGCTACGAGGAGGGCCGTCCCGTCCGCACGAGCTGGTGAGCTCCCCTGCCCTCTCCCCCTCACGAAGCCGGTGGAAGCGTCAGCGGGTCGCGCTTTCCCCGGCCTCCGAGCCCGGATTGACACCCCGGACGCCCAAGACAACCTTGCGCGCCAGGGGTGGGTTGGAGCGTGGAGGGGGGAGCGATGGGTATCGGCCGATTCGTGACGGCAGTGGTGTGTTCCTCGTGGGTCATCTCGGGCACGGGAGGGTGCGGGGCCACGGAGGACTCCTGGGACACGGAGGAGAATTCCCTCGCGCGGACCGAAGCGCCGCTCGCCCAGGAGGCCCTGCAACCCGTCGTCAGCGCCGAGTACAAGCTCCCGGCCTCCGTGGATCCGGACATCCTGCCGGATCGCTTCACCGAGCTGTGGGCGCGCGTCTACCGCCCGGCCACGTTGAAGAAGGGCAAGCGCTACCCCGTCATCGTCTTCCTGCACGGCAATCACGCCACGTGCGGAACGGGCGCCAACCCGCGCGTCGACGACAACGCGGAGTACACCGAGACGGGCACGTGCCCGCCGGACTACGTGGTGGTCCCCAGCCACGCCGGCTATGGCTACATCGCCGAGCCGCTCGCGGCCCGGGGCTACATCGTCGTCTCCATCAACGCCAACCGCGGCATCAACGCGGCCCGGGGCATCCGCGGGGATCCGGGCCTGAACCTGGCCCGGGGACGCCTCATCCTCGAGCACCTCGTCCAGCTCAGCCGGTGGAACCGCGGCCTCGAGCCCACTCCCACCTCCCTGGGGGTGAGCCTGAGGGGGCAACTGGACTTCCAGCAGCTGGGGCTGATGGGGCACTCGCGCGGCGGCGAGGGCGCCCGGGCGGCCTACGCCCAGTATCGCGATCCCGGCAGCCCCTGGAAGCAGCGCATCCCCGACTCCCTGCGCTTCCACGCCATCTTCGAGATCGGCCCCGTGGACGGACAGACCTCGCGCGTGCTCGATGCGAACGGCACGCGGTGGAACGTCCTGCTGCCCATGTGTGACGGCGATGTGTTCAATCTCCAGGGCGTCCGCCCCTTCGATCGCATGCTGTTCACCGAGAACGAGCATCCGGAGCGGATGAAGTCCACCTTCACCGTGTGGGGCGCGAACCACAACTACTACAACACCGAGTGGCAGGAATCGGACTCGCCGGGGTGCACCGGCCATGAGCCCCTGTTCTCGACCGAGCCGGGTGTATCGGGCTCCGCGGCCCAGCGGGAGACGGGCCGCATCCCCATGCTCGCCTTCTTCCTCGCCAACGTGGGTCAGGCCCGGGAGCAGGTCTGGGACCGGATCTTCGATCCGCAGTTTCCCGTGCCGCCGAGCCTGGCCGCCATCACCCGCGTGGACCGCGGCATGACGCCCAGCCCGGACGACGACATCACCCTGCGGCTGGAGGACTTCCTGGGCCCGACCGGCATGGGCTCGTCCGGCGTGCCCAACGACGCGAGCCACATCTCCATCGAGCACGGACCCCTCCCCGAGCATGATCCGCGGCTCCACGGGGCACGGATCTCCTGGACGTCCGCCGGACGGAGCACCTGGTTCCAGGCGAACTTCGCCCCACCCGGCGAGGGGCTGTCCCTGGAGCACTACGCCACGCTGGACTTCCGCATCGACCGGGCCCCGAGCGGCCTCAACAGCTTCCTCGAGCCGACCCACTTCTCCGTGCAGCTCGTCGACGCGAAGGGCCACCTCTCGGAGCCGCTCGACATCGCCGACTTCGTGGACCTGCGGGGGCCCGTGGGCGGGCCCTTCGGGGACTTCCACTCCATGCTCCAGACGGCCCGGCTGCCCCTCCAGGCGTTCCGGACGGACGGCCTCGAGGAGATCCGCGGCGTGCGGTTCACCTTCGACCAGACGCCGAGCGGGGAGCTCTTCCTCGCCAATCTCCGCGCCTCGACGCAGGGCGCCACCACGCACTACCCGCTGGCCGCGCGGCCCGCTCCCGGAGGGGTGGCGGCCCTCGCCGCGCCGTTCGCCCGGAGGCAGGTGCCCGGCCGGATCGTCCGCTTCTTGATGCGCCAGGACGGGCTCCTCGAGCTGGAGCTGCGCGGTGACGAGCCCTTCGCCGTCCGCGACGAGCTGCTGACGCTGGTGGTGGGAGGGCTCACGTCCACCTCGAGCCACTACCCGGACCCGAGCGACCTGCGGCGCGTGGTGTTCACGCTCACGCCCCAGGAGCTCGCCCGGGTGAAGACGGGAGAGCCGCTCCGGGTGCGGTATGGGGCGGGCCCATCGAACCCCGAGTGGACATTCGGTCCGCTGATCCAGTAGCGCGGGGCCACTCGCCCGGGTGGTGGCCTTCCAGCACGCGAGCCTCCTGACGTAAGGTCCGCATCAGGAGCCCGGAGGCCTCATCTGGAGGCTGATCGTCGGCTCCGGAGCGGATCCGTCAGATCCTTGCGTTTGATCCGTTGCCGATTTCCCGCTGAATAGATAGAGGCAGTTGTAGCTTCCTTCCTTTCCACAAGGAGAATCACAATGGCCGCGAAGACGAAGACCGCTACCGCGAAGAAGGCTGGCTCCTCCGACAGGGGCCCGACGAAGTCCGAGCTGCTGGTGTCGATCGCCGAGGAGACCGGGCTGAGCAAGAAGCAGGTGTCCTCGGTGTTCGAGGCGCTCAGCGGCGCGATCCAGAAGAGCATGGGCAGCCGCGGTCCCGGCAAGTTCGTGGTGCCGGGCCTGATGAAGATGAAGGTCGTGAAGAAGCCGGCCACCAAGGCGCGCAAGGGCATCAACCCGTTCACCGGCCAGGAGACGACGTTCAAGGCCAAGCCGGCCCGCAAGGTCGTGAAGATCCAGGCCCTCAAGGCCCTGAAGGACATGCTCTAAGCCGCTGAATCGCTGAAGAGCCAGACGGGGGCCGGGGCCTGAGGGGCTCGGCCCCCGTCTCGTTGCGGGGTGGCGCGGTGCTGGGGCTCGCGGGCAGCTTCTAGGCCCGGCGGCCCCTCAGGGGTTCGCGGTGGCGAGGCTCTTCACACAACTCCTCCCTGGAGGGCTGACATTTGGAGTACCTTGCAAGGGCTTGAGAACGACCACGAAGCCGTACGTCCGTCTCTGTGCGTCCGCCCTCGTCCTCCTGGCGATGGGTTGTGGCCGGCGGCAGCCCTCTCCGTCGCCGTCCGAGATGCTTCCCCAGGTTGGCCCCTCCGAGCTGCGCGCCCCCGAGGCGTTCGGCGTCATCACCGACAAGGCCGATCGCTCTCGCGCGCTGTTCCTGGAGGCCAGCCGGGTGCTGCTGCACCCGCGGTGCGCGAACTGCCATCCGGATGGGAGCTCGCCCTACCAGCGGACCGGGTTGCAGCTGCACGATCCGCCCGTCCAGCGAGGCCCCGAGGATCGCGGCATCCCCGGCATGGAGTGCACGAGCTGCCACCCGGATCGCAACGCGGAGCTCGCCCGGGTGCCCGGGGCGCCGGACTGGCACCTCGCGCCCCTGTCGATGGCCTGGGTGGGCCGGACGCCCCGCCAGGTGTGCGAGCAGTTGAAGGATCCGGCGCGCAATGGCGGCAAGTCGCTGGCGCAGCTCGTCGAGCACAACGCGCACGACGAGCTGGTGGGCTGGGGCTGGAAGCCGGGCGCGGATCGCGAGCCGGCACCGGGAACGCAGGAGCGCTTCGGCGCCATCGTGGCGGCATGGGTGGAAACGGGCGCGGAGTGCCCGAGCGAGGAGGCACGGCCATGAGCATTCGAGTCCGTATCAATGGCGTCGAGAAGGAGCTCGACGTGGATCCCGAGATGCCGCTGCTCTGGGCGCTGCGTGACGTGCTCGGCCTGACCGGCACGAAGTACGGCTGCGGCCAGGCGCTGTGCGGCGCGTGCACCGTGCACCTGGACGGCCAGACGGTGCGCGCGTGCGTGACGCCCATCCGCCGCGCGGACGGACACTCGGTGACGACCATCGAGGGCCTGTCGCCAGACGGCAACCACCCGCTGCAGCGCGCCTGGGTGGACCTGGGCGTTCCGCAGTGCGGGTTCTGCCAGTCGGGACAGCTCATGTGCGCGGCGGCCCTGCTCGCGAAGAAGCCGAAGCCCACCGATGCCGAGATCGACCACTCGCTCGCGGGCAACCTGTGCCGGTGTGGCACGTACACGCGCATCCGCGCGGCCGTGAAGAAGGCCGCGGGAATGTCCGAGGAATAGGGAGGACGCGATGAGCAAGCACTCGTTGATTGCCCGGCGGACCTTCCTGGCGGGGATGAACCTGGCGGTGGGCGGACTCGCCATCGGCTTCTTCTCCAGCGACAGCCTCGCGGACGAGCCCACCGGGAAGCGCTCGGGCCCCAAGCCGCCAACGAGCTCCCAGGCCGAGGAGAACTCCGCCCCGGGGCTGAACCCGAACGTCTTCGTGCACGTGGCTCCGGATGGACTGGTGACGATCGTCTGCCACCGCTCGGAGATGGGCCAGGGCATCCGCAGCTCGCTGCCGGTGCTGATCGCCGATGAGCTGGGCGCGGACATGGCGCGGGTGAAGATCGTCCAGGCGGACGGAGATCCGGCGTACGGAGACCAGAACACGGACGGCTCCAACAGCGTGCGCGGCATCTACGAGGACATGCGCCGTGCGGGAGCCACCGCGCGCACGATGCTGGTGGCGGCCGCGGCGAAGCGCTGGAAGGTGTCTCCGGACACCTGCGAGGCCAGCAACCACGTGGTGCTCCACCGCCCGACTCAGCGCAAGCTGGGCTTCGGAGAGCTGGCGCTCGAGGCGGGCAAGCTGGCGGTGCCCAAGCCGGCGGACGTCAAGCTGCGGCCGAAGAACGAGCTGCGCAACGTGGGCAAGCCGCTGCCGCTGCTCGACGGGCCGGCCTACGTGAACGGGAGCGCGGTGTTCGGAGCGGACGTGCGGCTGCCGGGCATGCTCACGGCGGTGATCGCCCGGCCGCCGATCGTCGGGGCCAGGGTGGTGAAGTACGACGCCAGCCGAGCGCTCGCGGTGCCCGGGGTGAAGCGCGTCATCGAGCTGCCGGCGCCGAAGGCCCCGTACCTGTTCCAGACCTGGGGCGGCATCGCCGTCCTGGCGGAGAACACCTGGGCGGCGATGAAGGGCCGCGCCGCGCTGGAGATCATCTGGGACGAGGGCGAGAACGCGACGTACGACTCGGAGCAGTACCGCAAGACGCTGAGCGCGTCCGTGGCGGCGCCGGGCACGGTGGTGCGCAGCGTGGGAGACGCCGAGGCGGCCCTGGCCAAGGCGGCGAAGGTGATCGAGGCCGAGTACCACGTGCCGCACCTGTCGCACGCGCCGATGGAGCCGCCGGTCGCGGTGGCGCGGGTGGAGGGAGGCACGTGTGAGATCTGGGCCCCCACGCAGCACCCGCAGGCGGCGCGCGGGACGGCGGCGCAGGTGCTGGGACTGCCCCCCGAGAAGGTCACGGTGCACGTGACGTTCCTGGGAGGCGGCTTCGGACGGAAGTCCAAGGCGGACTTCATCTCCGAGGTGGTGCTGCTGGCGAAGGAGGCGGGCGTGCCGGTGCGCGTGCAGTGGACGCGCGAGGACGACATCCGCAACGACTACTACCACTCCGTGAGCGCGCAGCGCCTGACGGCGGGCCTGGACGAGAACGGCAAGGTGGTGGCCTGGAGGCACCGCACCGCGTTCCCGCCGATCGGATCGACGTTCGCGCCGGTCAACCGGCCCTCGGCGGGGGATCTGCAGCAGGGCGTGCTGGACTTGGGAATCGGGGTGCCCAACATCCGCGCGGAGGCGTGCGAGGCCAATGCCCACGTGCGCATCGGCTGGCTGCGATCCGTGTACAACATCTTCCACGCGTTCTCGGTCAACTCGTTCATCGACGAGATCGCCCACGCCCGGGGCGAGGATCCGCGAGACGTGTTGCTCGAGGTGCTCGGACCGCCGCGGGTGATGAAGACGGTGCAGGAGCTGGGCGTGGAGAAGCTCGCCAACTACGGCCAGCCGCTGGAGAAGCATCCGGTGAACGTGGCCCGGCTGAGGGGCGTCATCGAGCGGGTGACGGAGCTGTCACGCTGGAGCGACCGGAAGAAGGACGGCCGGGCGCTGGGCCTGGCGGCGCACCGGAGCTTCCTGTCCTACGTGGCGGTGGTCGCGTCGGTGGTGCGCAACCCGGAGGGCAAGATCGCGGTGGACGAGGCGTGGATCGTGGTGGATGCCGGCACGGTCATCAATCCGGATCGCGTGAAGTCCCAGATGGAAGGCTCGATCATCTTCGGCACGAGCATCGCGCTCTACAGTGGCATCACGATGAAGGGAGGCGCGGTCGAGCAGTCGAACTTCCGTGACTACCGGCTCACGCGCATCGGTGAGGCGCCGCGCAAGATCCACGTGGAGATCGTTGCCAGCGACGAGGCACCGGGAGGCATTGGCGAGCCGGGTGTGCCGCCGGTGGCGCCGGCCATCGCGAACGCCGTCTTCGCGCTCACGGGAACGCGCGTGCGCGAGCTGCCGATCGCCAAGGCGCTCAAGGCCTGACGCCGGGCCCCCTGCCCTTTCCCGACGGGTTCGAACCCCCGTCGGGGACACCGAAACTGGGGCCGGAAGCACGGCGAGTTTGCCTCTTTGCCAGGGACGCCTACTCGCTCCTGCCGCCCGCGCCTGGATACCCGTTTCGCGGGAAGGGTTGCTCCATCGAGATCCGCGCCAGCGCGGGGCAGAAGCGATACTCGCCCCCAGTTGGAATCGAAAACCGATCCGCAAGCTTCAGGAGCGCGAGCCCCTCGATGAAGACGGACTGCCCGGCCACCGTGGGAGCGTCCGTCATGAAGCGCCGCTGCTGCCGCGCGACTTCCTGGGCTTGGTCCTCAAGGAGTGCCTCGAAGGCGCTTTCGAAGCGAGCTGTATTCCGGGAGCACAGGGCCTGACAGAGCTCAAGCCGCGCCGGGGAATGACCATCTATCGCCTCGTACCGGGCGAGCAGGGCCTCCAGGGCATCGCTGGCACGACCATCCGCCAGGCAGAAGTCGAGCAGAAATCGGGCGTAGGCAAAGTCCTCCGGGTACTCATCCCCCTGCCGGAGCGTGGTGGGCGACAGCTCCGCGATGCGGTTCGCGCACGCGAAGTCACCTGCGGTGAGCGCATCGAGGAACGGCTCGAACCGGCTGGCGGCCCCGTGGAAGTCCGCGTACCCCTCGCTCCGACAGCGCTCCAGGTAGTACCGGCGCGTGTACGCGCTCCGGAGGAGTTCGTGGTGGAAGCCGTCGGTGTCCGCGTGCAGCAGCAGCTTGGCAATCCCCAGTGCCCGGCGCCAAGCCGTCACCTGGTCGCAGAAACGCCCCGCCAGCTGGAGCGAGCACGCGGGATGCTCCAGGTTGCGCAGCCCGTGCTCGATTTCGTCCGTGAATATGACAAAGTCCGGAAGAGGTTCCATGGGTGGACTGGCTGGCTACTTGTCGAACCTGTTCAGCTCGATGAATACCGGACCGACAAAGCCCGCTTGGGAGATCTCCGCAGCCAACTCACGGTGGACGATGAGTGGCTTGCCGAATCCCACTAGCCGGAACAGCCCCACGCCCGGGGCGATCTTCGACTCGTCGATGACGAGATCCTGCACCTGGGAGATCAGGGTCGGGTCGATCTTGTTGTAGCGCGGGTTACTCGCCTTCAGGTCGAGGCAGTCCTGTGGATGGACGGGATGCACGAGGAAGTACTCACTACTGGCCACCCGCCCCTTGTGGTCGAGGATCGACACTGGGTGGTACTCAAGGTTGGGCAACTTCCTGGCTTCGAGGAACTCCTTCAGACGCTTCGAGGCGACCAGCAGGTCGTCCAGATTTGCCAAGCAGTCGGTCAGCCCGATGTTCCTTGGATAGTCCGCGCTCATCCGGAAGAGTGCGTTGCTCGAAAACCGGCCGGCCCGGGGAACCCCCTTGAGCAGTTCGTAGGATCGGTCCAGGCCCTCGATGGGGTCAAGCATGCATGCGTTTCCGACCGCAACCGACTCCCAGCACTGATAATTCGGCACCGTCATTCTCTCTCTCCCGTGATTGAGTCTGTCCACCCGGCCGCACCGGTCTACAGCGTCGGGAGCGGGTTCGCCATGGCGACCGCATCGGCAGCCATCGAGAACGCAAGCCACCAGCCATTCGTAAGGCTCCCCTGATTGGCCCAGGCGATCAGTGTTCCTCCCGAGCGAAGGCCCCGGGAGTGCAGCTTCGCTCGGAAGGACTTCTCCAGGGACTGCAATTCCGACAGCACGTCGGCGGGCGTGAAGTGCGTATTACTGTTGGCCGCATTGTCCACCGCAGCCTTGATGGGATTCCAGATGTCCTTGATGAAGGCCTTGGTTACCTCATCCCGGTAGCCACCGATTGCCAGATTGTGGTGCACGTCGTGGCAAGGCAGGTTGAGGCCCCGTGCCGCAGGGAAGTTGCGGTAGACGGGTTTTCGCGGAAGCGCAACCATGTTCGGCGGCTGGTTGAGGCACCAATCCGTCAGCTTGTAACAGTCGTTGATTTCGTCCAGGACGTCCTTGTATTGCTGCTTCTCGCCGTACGCGTTGACGCTCTGGTAGCAGAGGATGTGGTGCGCCTCCCAGGGCTCCCAGCCGCTCGGCAGTGGGACCGTGTTGTTCCGGTATTCGCTGCATGTAGTGCCCTTGCCGCAATTTCCTACTTTCGTCGTGTGAATCTTGGTGTTGGCTTCGCTGCCGTTGAAGTGAGGCATGATTCAGTCCTTCTCGATTGATCCAGGAGAGGAACTCAGCCCGCCCGCCACGTGCGGCCCAGGAGGCTCCGGAAAGGCATCGTTCCCGATGGCGGGGGCTTGACCCGGGCCTGCTTCAGGGCGCGAACCTGCGCTCCGGTGAAGGCACGCACCGGAAGCCAGTGCTCGCCCCGGCTCCGGATGGCCAGTTCCAGCGCGAGCGAGGCGCGGCGCCGCATGGGACCGGTCTCCAGTTCGCTGATGAGCCGCTCCATCGTGAAGGGGTGGCCCCGGAGGTAGCGCAGTTGTGGATCGAACCCCGGCCGGGTCCGGCTCCACCACCGCTCGACAGCGTCGGGGTTGGGGATCGGCAGCGCGTCTTCGGGGCGAAGCTGGAGATCCGTGTCCAGGTCTTCCTCCAGAGGGGGGAGCGTATCCTGCTCCGGGCGGCGCTCGGCAACGAGGTCCTTCTCCAGGACCAGCCCGGTGATGGCCGAGAAGGCTTCTCCTGCCAGCGGGGCCAACGCCTCGTCCCGCATGAGCGGGAGACAGGCATCCGCCAGCGCGCGTCGGCCGGAGAAGGCCGCCGCCTCAAGTGCGTCCCGGCGGAGCCCGGGTCTCTGGAGCGCCTCCACCAACCACGCCTCGTTGTCCGGCTCTCCACTCATCGCGCACAGGAGGCGAGCCCGCCCGGCGGTCGGCTCATGAGCACGGGCCAGCGCCTGGCACAGGGACCACGCCTCATGGACGCCTAGCACGAGCCCCGCCTCAAGAGCCGCATCGCGCACTGTAGGGCTGGGGCTGCCCAGGCCCCTTTTCACCAGGTCGGAGCCAGACGGCACCGGGACGCGGGCTACTGCGCGCAGCACAGAGGCCTGAGCCGCAGTGTCTCCACTTGCGAACAACGGCTCCAACACGTCCCCTGGGTGCGCCCTCCGGAAGGCAAGAACCTCGACGAGGGAGGCTTGTACGGAGGGCGGGCGTGCCTTTACCAGTGCGGTCAGCCGCGCCGACAGCTCCGGTCGCTCACATACCTCGAGGGCTCGCCGCATCGCGGGGGCGAGGGTCTCCGCATCCTCGGGAATCCACGCGGACGGAGCCTCGAGTTCGGGATCGTTCTCCTCCGCGAGAAGGCAGAAGGCAGCCGATTCGGCGCACCCCAACTCATCGCTCCCGATCGCGGGCTGAAGCAGGCGGCGGGCCACCTCCGGTCCTCCGAGTACCAGCCCGTCGAGGTGGGCCAGCAGTCGCTCCTCCAGTCCTGCCACCTCCTGGAGCGAATAGTGCGGCGCCAGCAGCACCCGCTCCCACTGGGTCCAGAGGAAGCTCGCTTCGTTCAGATGATCTTCCAGGATGTCCCAACGCATGGCTCGACCTTCTTACCGGCTCTTCGTGGGATTGCGCTCGAAAGGGCCTGCCAGGACGGCTGGGATCCTGGGTACCGCTTCTGAAGCGAGACTCCCAGCCCTCAGTCAAATTCGTGTTTGCAGACAGTGCAGAGTATCGACACCGGCTCCTCGCTCTTGCCCATTGCCACCACTGGAGGTTGCATCAGAGGGGCCGGAGGCGTGTTCTTGTCGTTGTGAAGCATGAGGTCCAGGCTTCGTGGGACGTTCTTGCCCTCGAACTTCACGTCGAAGGAAAAGTTAACGAACTCTGCCTTGCCCTTGGTCTTGCTCGAAGCGACTCCGCCACCGGCGGTGCCCGCCTCGTCGCCGGTGCTGGTGCTGAAATTGGAGTCCTTCACGCAGACGGGATTGCCCTCGACCGAGACATCCTTGGTCGCGGCGGCGGTGTCCGAGGAGCGGGCGATGTTGGGGTAGGGAATGGGGACCGGGCCGCCCGGACTCGGCGTCTTGCAGACATCGGGCATGGCCACCGTGACGCCGTTGGTGTCCTTGTGCACCACCGACAGCTTGTTCACTCCTACACTGGTTCCCATCAGGCGCCTCCCCTGTGTCCTAATAGCCCGGTGGATTCTACTGGAATGCCGTCTTGACCTCCACGCTGGCCACGTCAAGGGGGCCCGTCCGCAGAGGCAGCATCGCGCGCCAGAGGAGGAACACCTTCGCCGCATCGGTGTCCACAATAACGGTGTCCAGGAAAAGGGAGCCCTGCGCGGTGCGGCGGCCCTTCAGGGCCACCTTGAAGGAAGGCGGCGGGACGCCGGGGAGTCGGAATTCGAGCCGCCCGCCCGGGCTGCAGTTGATGACGCAAACGGACTCGTCCCCCCGGAGGTAGCCCGCCGCCACCAGCCCTGGCGAGGCGGCGTTGAGGAAGCGTCGGTCGAAGTCCCTGGGGAGCAATGGCATCCTCTCGCGCGACCACGCATCGTCGTAGGTGCCCGCGTACGAGGCGCGGGGCTGCCAGTGCGGAGCCAGGAACCCGAAGCCCGCAGGAGGGGGCGCTTGGCGGAACGCCGTGATGGGATGGTTGGGGTCCTCCAGGTTGGGCAGGCGCAGCCCTTCCTCGAAAGCCCCGGAGCGCCCGCGGAAGCCCAACCCCACCGGATTGCGCGGCTCGAAAGTATGGTGCCTCGCGTCTGGGGCGCTGAGGTCCCAGCCGCCGAACGCGCGTTCGTAGCACAGCGGGATGCGCTGCACCGGGAGAGGCGAACTCATCGAGATCGAGCCGAGGCTCTTGTACCAGACGCGGTCGCCCACCACCCGCACCGTCTTGTGCAGCGGGCCCACCTGGAAGGTGACCGGGAACTCCTTCAGCCCCGCCTGCGGCGGGTGGCCATGGCCCACCAGCACGACGTCAGTGGATGGCTTGAAGAAGGCGCACTCGGGTTCGAAACGGTAGCTGGACTTCGAGGTGTTCTCGCCAGTGAACAGGCCCTCGAGCAGCAGCGGAGCCTGCTCCTCCGCGAGTGTCAGGCGCCCCGTCTCTTGGATGGTGAAGGTGGCCTTGGCCACCAGGGTCACTACCGGCTGGCCGTGCTCGTCTGCGAGGTAGAGCGGTTCCACCGTATATGGCGTGCAGTTGTCGAGCTTGGGGTGGCTCATGTCACCTCGCAAGACGCTCCAGCCTGATCACTCCCCGCTCCGGTCCATCCGAGGAGCAGAGGATCAGCGCCGCGTCAGTTGGAGCGTAGCCCCGGGCGAAAGCGCGCACTGCAGCACAGATGCCGATGGCGCCACTCACCGCCCCCGTGTTACCGAGGGATGTGGCCGGGTACCACACGGGTGCGTCGCGAAGCGCGGGGTGGGTGGCGGCAAGCCGGACCAGCAGGTTGCCCCACTCCATCGAGCGTCCGGGCTCGCCATTCAGGTCGGAGATGATCCACACGCGTTCGCCTGGCTCGTGATTCAGCGCGGATGCCACCGCGCCCCCCAGCACCACCCCGGGCGCAGACGCGTCTTGCTTCTTCTCGTGCCCGGCGACGACCACGTGGGAGATGACCCCCTGGACCTGCGCTCCCCGGCGCTGGGCCGCCTTCACGGGCTCCAGCAGCAGGAAGGAAGCGGCCTCGCCGGGCTGGAAACCATCCGGAGCGTCGTAGCTCTTCAGGCGCCGCTCCTTATGGAGCGTTTGGAGTGTCTCGCCGTCGAGATAGCTGTCGACCGCCCCGACGATGCATCGGTCGATCTGGCCGGAGGCCAGTCGCAGGGCGGCGGAGTTGATTGCCAATGCAACTGAGGCATGGCCGAAGCGGAACTCGGCCTGATACTTCGATTGGATTGTCAGGCGAACCCGTTTCAGTAGAGGCGCACAGAGGCCCGGCTCAGGCCATGGCGGCTTCGCGGACTCGCGCGGCGCGGGCAGTGCCAGGAAGAAGCCGAGTCGTTCAGGAGGTCCGGGGTCGCGCAGCTTCGCGCGGGAGCTCAGTTCCTCTAGCGCCGGGTAGGCGAGGGCGAGCAGCCGGGCCATGCCTTGGAAACCCTGGACTGTCTCGACTGGGTGGCCGATGGGGTGCTCCGGGGAGCCGTCCTCGTTGATGACCGTGCAGTGGATAAGTTCGCGTGGTCGGACCAGTCCTGCCCGAAGCGCCGCACAGGCGCCGACCGCATCATCACCCAGCGATGAACGCATGCTGATCCCGGTGATGGCGATAGCTGAGTACATGGTAGCCCGGTAGTATCCCGGACGACTCAATACAGGGCAATCGCCTTTCCGGGCACACTCCCCGAATCGGGGCAGTAGTGGATGCGAATCCGGGCAGGGACCTATTCCGGATGGAATGCCCGAGGTTCATGGCGTCTCCAAGTCCGAGGTTCAACGGTGACTTCATCGTTCGAAGGTTCGAAGCCTTCGACACCCTGGCCGCGCTGGATCTCCACTCCAACCTTCGATCTCCGTCGAAGCCCATCGCGAACCATGTTGCAATCCGGCCAGGTGTTGTCGAGATTCGACCAAGCGAGCGTAGTGCCGATGGACACCCTCGCTCCCCGCCGCCATGTCCTCCCCTCGCAAGCTGCGCACCCTCATCGGCACGAGCACGCTCATCCAGGTGGAGGCCGGCGTGGCCTTCGGCGTGAGCCTGGAGGAAGCAGCGGCCGTGGGCCTCGATGTGCAGGCCCTCCGGGTGCCCGAGGCACGCGCCTCCGCCGAGGCCGTCTACACGCACCTGGAGCTCGTCGCCTCGCGCGGCCCGATCGAGCCCTACGTGGTCGAGCAGGCCCGGCGACATGGCTCCTCGGCCAGCCTGGGGCTCATGAGCCTGCTCATCAAGACCTGCTCCACGGCGCGCCACGCCATGAACAACTTCCTGCGCTACGAGCGGCTCGCCAACGAGCTGGTCACCTCGGAGCTCACCGAGCAGGACTCCCGGGCCATCCTCACCGAGCACCGCCACGGCCCGGATCGCCCGGGGGCACAGGTGGCCTCCGAGGTGTGGGCACTCTGCTCGGTGGCCATCTGCCGCAGGATCCTGGGCGAGCAGCTGTGCCCAATCGCCCTGGAGGTACGGCGCTCGGGGGTACAGCTCGGCCCCTATCAGGACTTCCTGCGGTGCGAGGTGAGGGAGGGAGCCCCGCGCGCGCGCCTCATCTATGACTCCCACTGGCTCGATCTGCCCCTGCCGGGTGCGGACCCCGAGCTGGCCACCTACCTCGAGCAGCAGGCGCGCGCCCGGTTCGAGGCGACCGCCGCGCGGGGCACACTGGTGCTCGAGGTACGGCGCTTGCTGCGCGAGCAGCTCACGCAGGGCTCGCCCTCCATGGCCTCCGTGGCGCGCCGCCTGGCCCTGAGCACCCGCAGCCTCCAGCGCCGGCTCGGCGAGGAGGGCACCTCCTACGAGCAGGTGCTGGATGAGCTGCGTGCGGAGGTCGCCCGCGCCTACCTGACTCGGGAGGATCTCTCCGTGGCCGAGGTGGGCTTCCTCCTCGGCTTCCAGGACAGCTCCTCGTTCCATCGCGCGTGCCGGCGCTGGTTCGGCACCACGCCCACCCGGCTGCGCGCGCCTCAGGAGCCCGAGCCGCCCAGCCGCCAGCGCAGCACCAGGCGCCCGGGAGCAAGGCCTGGCGAGAGCTCCTGACGGCTCTCCCCGCCGAGCACCGCCTGCTGCCGCGCGCCTATCGGGAGCACGAAGGCCGGCACATAGAGCAGCTCGGTGACGCCGAGGCGCAGCCCCAGGGGCACGCCCACCTCGAACAGGCCGTGCCCGCTGCGAGTGCTCAGCTGCAGCGCTCCGGCGAGCCCGAGTTGCAGGCTGAACGCGGGGGACAGGTGCCACTCGGTGAGCAGTTGCTGCTCCGCTCCCAGCACCAGCTCACCGGTGGCCGGCAGCAGGCCGAGTGCCCCCTGGGTCTGCGAGCGCAGTTCCGCGGGGCCGAGCCGCCAGGGCAGGCGCATCGACAGGCCCGCCTCGAGGCCGACATCCAGGCGCTGGCGCGAGGTCTCCACGTCCAGTGGCGCGGAGCGCACCCGCAGGCGCTCCGAGCGCAGCCCCACGGCGAGCCCCACCGTGGGCGAGAGTCGCAGGGGCTCGGCCCGGGCGGGCACGGCCGCCAGCAGCGAGAGGCCGAACAGGGAGGAAACCACGGAGGTCCGCTTCATCGGGTCACCCACTCGAGAGGCCGCCGGGGGCTGAGGAGGGGCTCGTCCCAGGACACGCCCATGCGAAAGGCCATCTGTACGCCCCAGCCCGGGCCCGTGAGCTCGCCGAGGACGTGGCCGAAGTCCGAGGCGAGGCCGAGCTGCTCCTCGCGATCCTGCCGCTCCGGGAGCTGACAGAGCGGCTGCATGGAGAGGCCCACGCTGGTGGCATAGAGGTGGAGCCGCTGGTACACCCGGCCGCCGCGCATCTGCTGGATGCGGTCATTGCGCTCGCGGGTGGCGAGAATCCCGAAGGCGGAGCCCGTGAGCTGACGCGCCTCGGTGCCCTGGATCCAGTACTGCCCGGAGGTCTTCGGATCAGGGCGGGCCAGGAGCTTGCTGGCCGAGCGCGTCGTCCAGTCGAGGCCGGTGGCGTCGATCGTGGCGCCATCCCGGTTGCGCTCGAGCTCCTCCTTGAAGTAGCGCACCCAGGCATCCCCCGCGTCGTGCATCTCCGTGTCCTCCACGATGGCCCGGGTGGCACGCACGGTCTCCGTGCGGAAGCGCTCCATGTCACCGCTGGAGGTGAGCAGGAAGAGACGCACGTCCGGCTCGTCCACGAGCACCTGGAGCTGCTGCTCGACGCCCGCGGGGAGAGGCCCGTTCACATAGACGCCGCGATGGGTGTGCCGCCGGGCAAGGGCGTCATACAGCGGATCCTGCCGCGGCGCGGCGGGCTGGAGCGTGACGCGGGCCACATGGGTGGCGTCCGCTGGCTCGGGCATCCAGGCCACGGTGGCCTCACGGCCGTTGGCGCGAGCGGCGCGCACCAGGTTCTCCACCGCGCAGCCCAGACCGATGTGCAGCTCCCGCCGCAGCGAGTCCATGGGCCCGAGGTTGCGCTCGAGGGCGGCGAAGACATCCACCGCCTGGGGGGAGACGGAGAACAGCCAGGGCTGGGTGTTATGGGGGCTGGCGGCGAGGAGGGCGGCCCGCACCGCGAGCCACTCGGGCCGCGTCTCTCCGTCGGGGAACTTCCACGGAGCATACGCCTCGCCAGAACCCTCGGCGTAGTAGCCACAACCGTCGACCATGAGCAGGAGGGCCGCGCCACCCCCGGCGCGCAGCAGGGCCCTCCGGCTGAGAGGAGCTGTCGTTTTCATGGCCTCGTTCATGCCGTACCGCGGGCCTCTGGCACAGTGGCGCCAGGCGCCAATCCCATGGCCCTGCGCGCCGGCTCCGCCCGGTGGCTCGACACCTGCTCCAGCTCAGTACGTGGACGGGCACGCGGTGGACAGCGCCGTCCCCTTCTGCCAGCACTTGTTGGTGCTCGAAGTGCAGGCGTACCAGGCGCACGAGGCGCTGTGCGCGTTGCAGGTGGTCACGTCCGTGTAGCTGCGGCAGGGATCACACGCGATCGTGGTCGAGGTGCCCTTGGGCCAGCAGGTGTTCGTGCAGAGGTACCAGCCGCAGGACGTGCCGTACTGCTCGCACGAGGACTGCGAGGTCTGCAGCGCGCACGGCCCGCAGGCCACGCCCAGCGGCGTGCCCGGAGACCAGCAGGAGTTGGAGCAGGCGTACCAGGCGCACCCGGCCGCGTCGCAGGCCGACACGCTGGTGTTCTGGCCACACCAGGAGTCGCCCGGGCACGCCACCTTGATGTCCGTGCCCCGGGGCCAGCAGGAGCTGGAGCAGGCGTACCAGGCGCACCCGGCCGCGTCGCAGGCCGTCACGGTGGAGTTGGCGCCGCAGGTGCTCGGCAGCGCGGGGGCCACGGTGTCATCCAGGTGCACCAGGTGCCGCCACCAGTTGGGCCCGTTCTTCTGGCCATAGGGCATGTGGTGGAACCACCACTTCATGAACCCCTCGTGCGAGCAGCCCCACTCGCCGCAGTTCATGCTGCGGCGGGCCACCGAGTCCGGGTTCACCAGGGGGTTGCGCAGGAAGGTGTCCGCGCTCGAGGGCACGTACGTGGTGTTGCCGTAGTCGTAGTCCGAGCCCACCGCCGCGTTGGGAGGATGGTGCACCCAGCCCACTCCGGCCAGGTTCGGCTTCTCCCGGTGGATGTCGTTGAACTTGTCCCAGAGGTTGCCGGTGGCCTGCCCGCGGTACGCCCGGTCGAGGATGGACTCGGCGCGGTGTCCGTACGAGTGCAGGGCCTCGGCGACGCCGCGCTCGTAGTTGTAGCCCATCACCACGAAGTTGCGCCAGGAGGCCACCCGCGTCTCGGCGGGCGCGTTGCACCAGTAGGCGTTGGTGCCCAGCATGCGGGACTCGTACATCTGCGTCCACGGCGGCGCCATCACCCAGACCTCGTCCAGCTCGTTGCTCTCCATCCGGGCCTTGAGGTTGAACTCATTGGCGAACGCCACGTAATCGAAGCGCGGGCAGGTGCTCTCCACGCCGGGCGTGGTGCACTTGCGCAGCACGTCGCGCTGATAGGCATTGGGCTCGTTGATGATGTTCAGCAGCTCGGTGGGCGTGTAACGCCAGCCACCTTCGAACAACGGCAGCCGATCCGAGATCACCCGCACGTCCGTGATCTGATAGTCCACCGTCGAGTGCGAGCCGTACTGCAGCCCCGCGCGCAGCTGGTTCGTCAGCGCCTTGGGCTCGTTCCACCCCTTGAGGGTGTGCAGCGGCGTGCCCGAGTAGAGCGGATTGTAGATGACCAGCATCACCCGGGGCCGGAAGATGTACGTGCCGGCGTACGAGTAGTTCAGTCCGCTCTCCTGCTCCTCCACTTCCGCGATGGGCGTGGACGAGACGGTCTCGTCCTCCTCGCTCATGGGCGCGCAGCCCACACCGCACAGCACCGCGAGCAGCAGCGCTCGCATCCGATATGACACGTTGTTCATGATTTACGGTCCTTTCCCCGAGCGGAAGTTAGGAGCAATCCATGAGCCTCCTCAAGTGACGGTCACGTCACGTGGGCCGGTGTGACCCGGGGCGCGAGGCTCGACGCCAACCCCAGACGTTGGGTACGATCGAGCCCGTGGAGGAAACGCACCGCGAGAGCGCCGAGTGGATCCGCTCCCTGCTCTCGAACGCGCAGGTCACCCCGGCCGTGTTCCGCACGGCCCTGACGAGCGTGCCTCCCTCCGAGCGGGATGCCTGGCTCGATCAGGTGCTGGGGCTCGACTCGCTCGCCGAAGATGGCCCCGAGCTTCCGACTGGCTGCGTTCCCTACCTCCCCTGCCCGGTCGATGTGCTCCTTCGCATCGTGGAGTGCGCGGGGGTGCAGGCGTCCGACGTGTTCGTCGACGTGGGCTCGGGCGTGGGGCGCGCCGCCGCGCTGGTGCACCTGTTGACCGGGGCCTCGGCCATTGGCATCGAGATCCAACCCGCGCTCGTCCACACCTCGCGTGAGCTCGCGGCGCGCTGGAGCGCGTTGCGCTTCTCGCCGATCCAGGGCGATGCGGCGGTGCTCACCGGCCACATCACCCTCGGGTCCATCTTCTTCCTGTATTGCCCATTCAGTGGCGAGCGATTGGAGACAGTGCTGGACGGCCTCGAGGCCATCGCACGCACGAGACCGATTCGCGTCTGCTGCGTCGATCTGCCCCTGCCGCCCCGCCCGTGGCTCACGTTCGTGTCGCCCCCCTCCGGGGACCTCACGGTCTACCGCAGCACCCTGCTCGACCCGGGGTAGCCCCGCCTGATCGCCCTGCGAGGGAGCAGGGGTCTCGTCACAAGCGGAACGCGCGCCTTCCACAAGGACACCGACCCTTTGTGAGGAGGACCCATGCCGTCAACCGCGCAGCCCACGCTCCTGAGTCCCGAAACCCTGAGCCATCCCTGGCCCGTGTACCGGCAACTGCAGGAGGAGGATCCGGTCCACTGGTCGGAGTCGCTCCAGGCGTGGGTCGTCACCCGCCACGAGGATGTCACCGGCTGTTTCCGCGACCCGCGCCTGAGCGCCAACCGCACCCAGCTCTTCGCCGAGCACCAACTCGGGGGACTCGGGCCGGAGCTGGTGAAGGACTACCTGCACGTGGCTCGGGGAATGATGCTCATGAAGGACGGCGCCGAGCACACCCGCCTGCGCCGGCAGGCCAACACGGGCTTCACCTCGCAGGTGCTCGACGGGTGGCGTCCCACCATCCAGCGCATCATCGATTCGCTGCTCGACCGCGTCCAGGCGCGGCGGCGGATGGACGTGGCCGTGGAGCTCTCCGAGCCCCTGCCCGCGCTCGTGATGACCGAGCTGTTCGACATTCCCGCCGAGGACCACGAGCGCTTCCAGCGGTGGTCCAACGACACCGCCACCTTCTTTGGCGCCGCGGCGGGGGACGTGAGGAGCATCGCGATCCGGGCCAACGAGGGCTCGGCCCAGCTCTCGCGCTACCTGACGGCGGCCATCGAGGCGCGCCGCGAGCGCCCTGGCGATGACCTGCTCAGCCTGCTGCTCCGCTACGCGGAGCAGGGCCGGATGAGTACCCAGGAGCTGGTCTCCAACGCCGTCCTCATCCTCTCCGCCGGGCACGTCACCACCATCGACCAGCTCAGCAATGGCGTATACGAGCTGCTGACGCACCCCGAGCAGTTCGAGCAGCTGAAGCGGCAGCCGGAGCTGTGCAAGGAGGCCGTCGAGGAGCTGCTGCGCTACACCCCCGCGGTGCCCTTCATGCACCGCGTGGTGGCGGAGGACCTCGAGCTGCGCGGGCGCACCCTGCGCAAGGGCCAGCTGGTGTTCCTCGGCCTCGCCGCCGCCAACCGGGACCCGGACGTGTTCGCCGACCCGGATCGCTTCGACATCACCCGGCGGAACAACAAGGGCGTGTCCTTCGCCTTCGGGCCGCACCTGTGCCTCGGAGCCGGGCTCGCCCGCCGCGAGCTGGAGCTGGCCCTGCGGACCCTGGTGCACCGCATGCCGGACCTCCGGCTCGACGAGCAGCGGCCGCCGCGCCTCAAGTGCAACAGCCTGCTGTTCCGCGGGTTCGACTCGCTGCCCGTCCGCTGGTGAGGGCCCCAGGCCCGCTCAGCTGGCCGAGCCCTCGTCGACGATGGCCTGGGTCGCGTCCTCCATCCAGCGGCGGATGGAGGCGAGGCGCGCCCCGGTGAGCGGCTGGAGGGGCAACAGCTTCCAACTGATGAGGAAGCCGTTCCAGAGGATGCTGAGCCGCACCGCGCGCCCCTTGCCATCCGGAGCTCCCAGCCACCGGGCCAGCGGCGTGAGCACCTTCGTCTCGAGAAACTCCATGCTCACGGCGTGCGCCGCGGGATCCGTCGCCGAGAGGATCATCATCGCCAGCGGGCTCGAGGCGTCCGGGCTGTCGCAGAGGGCCGCCATCATGTCCGCGCCGAAGCGGCGCCGATCCCCTTGCAGCAGGGGAGAGATGCCGCTCACCCGCTCCATCGCCGCCCGGAACAGCCCCTCCTTCGAGCCGAAGTAACGGCCGACGAGCGCGGAGTTCACCCCGGCGAGATCCGCCACGTCCCGCACGCCGGTATTGGAGAACCCTCGCGTCGAGAACAGCGTCTGCGCCGCGTCGAGGATCGCGGTGCGGGTGCGCTCCGAGTCGCGCTGGCGCATCGCCTTCTTGGAGTCTGGAGAATCCGATCTGTCCACGGCGGTTGACCTAGGACAGCGGCCGGATGATGTCCAGCAGCGTGCCGCTCACGCCCGGTGTGCACGTACATTGCTGGGGAAGTCATCCATTGCAAAGACACCGCCGAAGTTTCGGAACCACAGCAGTGGCGCGACTCAGGGGTGTCCGGTGTTCGCGCGCAGCTGGGCCTCCAGCTGCCGCCTCACTTCGGGCGGGAGCGACTCGAGCCCCTGCATCTGCCCGCCCCCGGCGAAGCCCGGCTGCGGGTGGCGCTTGAAGAGCTCCACCCCCTGGGCCAGCCGGTTGCGCACGCCCTCCCCCACCGCGTAGGTGAGCGAGTCGAGCGTCGTCCGGGCGTACAGCTCCTTCGCGCCATTCGCCGCGCCCGGCGCCTCCTTGCCCAGCCGCAGCGTCTGGACAGCCCCGCCCTCCACGGTCACCTCCACGAGCACGGCCGGCGAGGCAACCCCCGCCTGCGCCTCCGTGACCTGGCCCTCGATGAGGCGGTTTCCGCGCAGGCTCCGCAACCAGGTGAGCTGCGTGTCCACCTGCGAGGGATCGAACTCGAAGCCGTCCGGGAGCTTCGCGGGCTCGGTGAGCTTCCAACTCGCGCCCTCCTTCACGGCCACGGCCGTCTTGCCACCCGCCTGGACCTTCAGCTTCGTCACCTTCAGGGGCTCGAAACCGAAGAGGCTCGTGTCCCGGAAGTCCACGAGGCGCTTGCGCAGCTGAGACGCAGTGTACCGCGGCAACTGGTACACCTGCGCGTCTCCCTCGACGCGGGCCGCCACGGTGGCCGCGCCCTCCTTCGACTCGGGCTGCCGGCCCAGGTGCACCACCACCTTCTTGCCGTCCTCCCGTTGCGCCTCCACGCTGTCGTGCGCCTCACCGAGCCCCGTGGCCGAGTCCGCCGCGGCCTCTCCCTCGAGGAAGTCCTGCGCGGTCAGGCTCGCCAGCTGCTGGGCGAGCTGCTGAGCCGCCTGCGAGCTGAACCGGAAGCCCGCGGGCGTCTGCGTCCCCTCCGCGAGGCTCCACTCGCCCGAGGCCTTCTTCAGGGTCAGGCTCTCCCCCTCCTTCGAACGGAGGATGAGCTGGGAGATCTTCTCCGCCTCGAGCGTCACGAGCTGACGCCTGCGCCAGTCCTCGAGCTCCTTGCGCACGGTCCAGTCCAGCCGGCCCCGGTGCGCGAAGACGTCGTCGCTGCCCGCCTTGCGCAGGTACACGCCGCCATTCCGGGCGCTCTTGCCGAGCACCAGCTCCACGGCCGTACCGCCGCCCTGGGTGACCTTGAGCTTCAACCCCTTCGCGTCATCCAGCTCGAACTCCGCCTGCTTCCCGGCGCGGTCGGTGACGAAGTCCGGGTTCTTCACCTCTCCGAGTGCCTCGATGACACTCGTCACCAGGCGCTCGTCCGCCGGGTACTTCGTGTCCGGCTTGCCCGGGTCCACCACAGTCCAGCCCTCGCCCTCCTTGCGGAGGGTGACATTGCGGGCCCCCGTGAGCTCGAGCGCCGTGACCTGGGCCTTGTCCAGCTTCGGCAGCTCCAGCTTGCGGACTCCCACGCTGACCTGCCGCTCGCGGGTGGCGAGCACCAGCACGAGCAGTACGACGAACGCGCCAAGGGCGATGAGGGTTCCTTTCTTCATGGCTCTTCCTCAGCTCCGCTTCAAACGGTGACAGTGGCCCGACGCGACTCCCGCATCCGCCAGCGGACGAGCCCGAAGGCGGCGAGCGCGAGGGGGATCCCGAAGGCATTGCCAAACTTCGCGGTGTTGCGCGTGGTGGCGCTCAGCTCCGGCTGGAGGGGCGCCTCGGCCATGCCGCGGGTGCGCATGGCCAGGAGCGCGGGATCCAGCAGCAGCCAGTCCGCGACGTTCAGGAGCAGCGCCTGGTTGGGCCGGCCCATGAAGTCGTCCCACAGCGCCGCCGAGCCGCCCGCCACGATGACCCGCGGCTCCCCCTTGCTCTCGGCGAGCACGGGCGTCCCGCTGGAGGAGCTCGTTTGCGCCTCCGCCGCGAAGTGGCTCTTGAGCTTCCCGCTCACCTGCACCATGAGCGGGTGCGGACCGTCCGGCGTGAGGGTCTCGTTGCGCCAGTCGCGCCGGGGATCCACGTTGTAGGGCTTGTTCTCCAGCCAGCTCTTGCGCGAGGACTTCGCGAGCACCGTGGCCTGGGCGCCCTCGGGCGCGGTGGCGGTGACGGCCGTGCTGAACGGCAGCGACACGCCCGCGAGCCCCTGGGTGACGGGGCTGTCCCCCTCGAAGCGCTCGAGCAGCGGGATGAACGGGTACGGCACCGGCATGGAGACGACCATGAAACCGCGGCGCTCCTGGACGCTCAGCTGAGCGGACTCGACATCCGCCACCAGCTTGTCTCCGACCTTGATGCCCCACGTCTCCAGCAGGGGCCCGAGCCCATGCGTGGCCTCGCTCGGCGCGAAGGTCTTCAGGTCCACCTGGAGGGCGTCGAGGAAGAACGCCACGCTCTTGCCCTCCATCACGAACTGATCGATCGCCTTCAGCTCGTTGTTCTGGAACGCCGTCTTCGGGCCGATGACGAGCAGCGCGTCCACGTCCGCGTCCACGCGCTCCTTGCCGGACAGGTCCACCGGGCGGACCTCGTACATCTGGCTGAGCAGCGCCTGCAGCCGCGTGAGCTTCTCGTGCAGCGAGGGCGCGTCGTGCCCCTGCACCACTCCGAGCACCGGCGTCTTCGGGCGCGTCAGCTTGCGCACCAGCGTGGTGAGATCGTACTCGAGCGTCCGGACGTCCTGGACGACGGGGATGACCTCCTTCTTCTCCTGATGCTTGATGACGATGCCCATGTAGGCGCGCTTCGTCTGCATCTGGTCATCCTCGATGACGCGGATCTCCACGGGCTGGACGCCCTCCTGCGCCAGCTCGCGCTCCACGGAGGTCGGCTCGCGGAAGACGCGGCCGAAGATGTCGCGCTTCGTCTCGCGCTTGGCTTCCTGGTCCTCGGCCGTCTCCTGGCTCATGGGGTCCAGGAACTCGAAGGAGAGCCGACCCTTGGAGGCGGCGCGGAACTCCTCGAGCAGATCGCGCACGTAGCGCGCGTTGCCCGAGTACGGAGGCGGCAGGTCCTCGGTGAAGTACGCCGTGACGGTGACGGGATCCTCGAGCCCCGCCAGGGTGTCCTGGGAGGCCTGGGACAGGGTGTAGAGCCCGTCGCGGGTCGCATCGAAGCGGCCGAACGTGCGCACGGCCAGGATGTTGAGGAGCACCAGGCAGCCGACGATCGCCGCCAGGAAGATGTTCGCGTTGGAGGAACCGGGTTTCATCGTCAACCTCACTGACGGACGTTGCCCAGGGTGCGCGTGGTCAGCGCCAGCCCCACGCCCGTGAGCGACAGGTAGAAGAGGAGATCGCGCGTATCCAGCACGCCCCGCGCGATGTTGGCGAAGTGGTAGTCGGCCGAGAGGTACTGGAGCAGCTCACCGATCGACTCCGGCAGCACCATCGCGAACTTGTCGATGAAGTAGAAGGCGAAGCACAGCAGCAGCCCGATGATGAAGCCGACGATCTGGTTGCGGCTGAGGGCGCTCGCCCAGAGCCCCAGCGCCAGGAAGCTGGAGGCCATGAGCAGCAGCCCCAGGTAGCCCATCACCACGGGGCCCCAGTCGAACCGGGCGCCCTCGGCGGTGAGGCCCGCCACGGTGAGCGGATAGGGCAGCGTCCACAGCAGGCCCACCGCCACCATGCCCAGCGCCGCGACGAACTTGCCCGCCACCAGCTCCCAGTCCCGCATGGGCATGCTGAGGAGCAGCTCCAGCGTGCCGCTCTTGCGCTCCTCGGCCAGCAGCCGCATCGTCACCGCCGGAGCGAAGACGACGAACAGCACCGGGGCGATGCCGAAGAACGCCCGCAGCGAGGCCTGCCCGGCGACGAAGACGGTACTGAAATACAACCATCCCGCCACCACCAGGAACACGCCGATGACGATGTACGCGACGGGAGAGTTGAAGAAACTCCTGAACTCACGCCTGGCGACGGCCAGTGTCGTTCCCATTCTCTACCTCGTGATGTCTGATGTCTGGGATGGGGCTCAGGCCGCCAGCGGCGGCACGTGAGGCTCCTGAGGGCCCCGCGGACCCTCGCCACCCGTGAGCTTGCGGAACGTCTCTTCCAGACTGACGTGCTGCCGCTTCACCTCGAGCAGGCAGAGGTCATGGCGCACGGCGGCCTCGAAGAGCGAGCGGCGGATGTCCTCGGCGCCGTACCGCAGCCGGAAGCCCAGGGTTCCGCTCCCCTCCCCCTCGGCCAGCTCCACGCCCGTGACTCCGGCCACGCCCGCCAGCATCGTGCGGATGGCCTCCGGGTGCAGCGAGGCCCCGGACCGGGACGCGAGCACGACGGTGACCGTGCCCCCCTCGCGCTCCCCCAGCCGCTCCGGCGCGTCGTCCGCGACCAGCCGCCCATCGTTGATGATGAGGACCCGGCTGCACGTGCTCTGCACCTCGCTGAGGATGTGCGTGCTGAGGATGACTGTCTTTTCCTTCCCCAGCTCCTTGATGAGGCTCCGGATCTCCACGATCTGGTTGGGATCCAGGCCCGTGGTCGGCTCGTCCAGGATGAGCAGATCCGGATCGTGCACGATGGCCTGTGCGAGGCCCACGCGCTGCCGGTAGCCCTTGGAGAGCTGGTGGATGTCCTTGCCCAGCACCGCGCGAAGGCCACAGCGCTCCACGGCACTGCGGATCTTCTCGGCGCGCTTGGACCTGGGGATGCCCCGTACCTCGGCGACGAAGTCCAGGAAGTCCCGGACCATCATCTCCTCGTAGAGGGGGTTGTTCTCCGGCAGGTACCCGATCAATCGCCGGGACGCGACCGGGTCGACAGTGACGTCGATGCCATTGACACTCGCCGTGCCGGAGGTCGGCGTGACGAAACCGGCGAGTATCTTCATCGTGGTGGACTTGCCGGCCCCATTGGGCCCGAGGAATCCCACCACCTGTCCTCGGGGGACGTCGAAGCTGACCCCGCGCAGCGCCTGCGTGGCTCCGTAGCTCTTGGTCAGTCCTTCGATCCGGATCATTGGTTGAGTCACGACCTCACCCCATGAAACGAACGGTTTGTTCCAGATGCCGTCTGCACTTAAGGCAGCGAGCGGCACTGTCAACCCGACCCGCGCGGATTTATTTCCGCCCCCCCGGTGACCGTGGATTTCACCAGAGGTGAAACGAGGCCTCATGGGCAAGGCTCAAGTCCTGCATCCTCCAGGAGGCCCAGCTGGACGAGGCCGCGCTGGATGGAGCCCGGGTGCGCGGGGCGGACCTGCGCGGCGCTCAGGGCTTGCCGCCCCTCAAGGTGGCGTGGCTCGACCTCGGCAGCCGCGAGGCGCCAATCCGGCCCGAGGGTGAGGCGCTGAAGCAATGGCTGGTGGAGGCCGCGAGCGAGGCCCCCTGAGGGCTACGGATGGAGTGACTGCGGCTGGCGAGGCTTCCTTGATCGCGCCGAGATCGGCAGGTAGCACTTGCCCTCGTACTCCGCCTGATTCTTGGAGCAGGGCGGACGTCTGGCCAGTTCCACCCAACAACCACCATTGATTTGTACCTCGTCGTCCTCACACGGTGCCTTCGCCTGATCGCTGAACGGCTTGCCCGGCAGGGGATAGGCGATGATTGATGCGCCTTCATCGATCGTGTCTGCCAGCGTGGGCGCCCGGTTCTCCACCACTGCCTGCACCGCCACCCCGGCGGCCACGGGCTGCGTCCCCTTCGGCGCTCCCGTTTTCGCCCTCCAGGAATCTACTCCTACGAAGAGCACCAGCGTCGCGATGCCAACCGCGAGCCCATAGGCCACCACCGGCCACCCCCTCCTCCGTGCTGCCGCCTTCCGCTTCGGCGGCCTCGCCCCGCTCGTCAGGTGGCGCTGCACCGGCGCCATGTACTTCATCCGCAAGGAAGCCAGGGTGAGCAGGTCCAGTAACTTGCTCAGGTCCTTCAGTTGGCTCCGTGAGGGCCCTTGTTCCACCTCCAGCGCCACGTAGGACGAGGAAGCGCTGCAGGTGGCTCGCACCGTCCAGTCCTCCGTGGGTTTCCAGCCGACGTGCGGCCCGGGTACCAACACCACCGCCGCCGCCCCCGTGCGCTCGTTGCGCGCCTCGTAGATCGGACCCAGCCTCGTGAACTCCAACACATCAACGTTCTCGTGCACCCTGCCGAGCCGAAAGGGCCCCAGCCTCCGCACCTTCCCGCGCTTCGTATCCGCCATGGAACCGCCCTCCTTTCCTCCCCTCTTCTACACCACTCTCCGAGCCGCGATGCGCTGGCCCACCCTCTCCTGCACTCCGTGGACGAGCGCGTAGAAGGTGGGCAGAGCCAGCAGCGTGAACAGTGTCGAGGTCAACAGGCCTCCCACCATCACCACGGCCAGCGGACGCTCGATCTCCGTCCCATGGAGCGGCAGCACCAGCAGGGGCAGCAGGCCGAGGATCGCCGTTCCCGCCGTCATCAACTTGGGCCGCACGCGGCCGATGCTGGCCTCTCGTACGGCCTCGGCGAAGGGTTTGCCCTCCGCCATGAGCCCCTTCGTCTGCGCCACCAGCACCAGGCCATTCTGCACCGCGATGCCGAACAGGCCGATGAGCCCCACGAGGCTCGACACGTTCCACGTCTCCCCGGCCAGCAGCAGCGCGAGGATTCCTCCCACGAAAGCGTCCGGCAGCGTGGCGAGGATGACGAGCGCCTCGGCCAATGAGCCCAGCGCCAGGTACAGCAACAGGAAGACGGCGAGCAGCGCCACCGAGATGGCCACCAGCAGGGACTGCTGCGCCCGCTCCTGGCTCTCCACCCGGCCTCCCACGTCGAGGAAGTAACCCGTGGGCAGCTTCAGCTCGGACGCCAGCCGCTCGCGGATCTCCGCCGCCGTGCTCCCCAGGTCTCGTCCCGCCACGCTCGCCTCCACGGCGATGCGGCGGCTCCCCGCCTCGCGGCGCACGCTCCCCGCCCCCGTCGTCTCCTCGATGCTCGCCAGCTGGCTGAGCGGAATCCGCGAGCCGTCATGTCCGTCCACCAACAGCTCGCGGATGGCGTTGATGTCCCCCCGATGGTGATCCGCCAGGCGCAGCACCAGCTCGAACCGGCGCTGGCCCTGCCAGATCTGCGACTCCTCCTCGCCCACGAGGCCCACGCGCACCGCCCGGATGACGTCGCCCGGCGTGAGCCCCACCCGGGCCACCGCGGCGCGGTTCACGTCGATGCGCAGCTGCGGCAGCCCACTGAGCTTCTCCACCCGCAGGTCCTCCACCCCCTTCACCCGTGCCATGACGGCACGCGCCCGCTCCCCGAGCTCCGCGAGCCGCTCCAGATCCGGGCCGAAGATGCGCACCGACACATCCGCGGGGCTGCCTCCCAGGCCCTCGTCGATGCGCATGCCCAGGGGCGTGGTGAAGAGCACGGACACGCCCGGTACCTTGGCCACCGCCCGGCGCATGTCCGCCTCCAGTGCCTCGGGACCACGTCCCCGCTCCTTCTTCAACACCACCAGCACGTCCGAGACGGTGTGCGGCATGGGATCCTCCGTCCGCTCGGCGCGTCCCGTGCGGCGCACCACGTCCTCCACCTCGGGGAACTGGCGCAGCACGTCCTCCACCCGGTGGTTGAGCCGATCCACCTCTTCCAGCGACGCCTCGGGCGGCAGCATCGTCTGGAGGAGCAGCGCGCCCTCGTCGAGCTTGGGCATGAAGTCGCTGCCCACCGCGAAGGCGAGCCCCAGGGCGGGAATCGTGATGGCCAGCGCCACCACGCGCACCAGGCCCGCCCTCCGCATGCAGGCATCCAGCAGCGGGGCATACACGGCCTTCACCCGGCGGATGAGTCCCACGTCTTCCGCCTGCCCCTCCTTGTGGGGCCGCAGGAAGAGCGCCGAGGCCACCGGCACCAGCGTCAGGGCGAGCAGCAACGAGGCCGCCAGACACGCCACCACCGCCGCCGCGAGCGGCCGGTACATGCGCCCCTCGATGCCCGACATGGCGAAGAGTGGAATGAAGACGGAGACGACGATGAGCGTCGCGAAGGTGATGGGCCGGCCCACCTCGCGCGCCGCCGCCAGCGCCTGGGCCTTCCGGGCGGCCTTGTCGCTCCCGGCCCGGAGCCGGTGGACGATGTTCTCGGTGACGATGATGGCCGCGTCCACCAGCAGGCCCACGGCGATGGCCAACCCACCGAGCGTCATGGTGTTGATGCCCACGCCGGCCACCTTCAGCAGCAGGCCCGCCAGCGCGAGCGAGAGCGGCAGCGTGAGCGTGACGATGGCCGCCGCGCGAATGTCCCCCAGCAGCCCGAAGAGGACGAGCACCACCAGGAAGGCACCAATCAGGATGGCCCGGCTCACCCCGCCCAGCGACGAGGACACCAGCTCCGATTGATCGTACACGACGCGCAGGCTGACTCCCGGCGGGAGGCTCGCCCGGACGTCGGCGAGGGCCCGGCGCACGCCCTCCGCCACCTTCATCGTGTCCGCGCCGAACTGCTTGCTGATGCGGCAGCTCACCACCTCGCCATCGAGCCGGTGGGCCATGCCGCGGCGGATGGCCGGCGCCTCCCGCACGTCGGCCACGTCCCCGAGCAGCACCGGTATCCCCCCGCGCAGCGCCACCACCGTGCCGCGCAGATCCTCCAGCGTCTCGGCCCGCCCCACCGCCCGCACCGTCCACTCCAGCGGCCCCTGCACCACGAAGCCTCCCGAGGCGTTGAGGTTGGCGCCCTCCAGGGCGTGGGACACCTCGTCCAGGGTGATGCCCCGGGCCACCATCTGCTCCGTGTCGAGCTGCACCTGGAACTGGCGCAGATAGCCACCCAGCCGCTCCACGCCCGCCACTCCTGGCACGGCGAGCAGCCGGTTCTTCACCTCGAACTCGGCCAGATCCCTCAGCGCCATCAGGTCCACCGTCCCCGGCTCGGCCTCCAGGGTGAACTCGAACACCTCGTTGAGCCGCCCGGTGAGGCTGGAGACGAGCGGCGCATCCGTGCCGGGAGGCAGCTCGCTGGTGGCCGCCGCCACGCGCTCGGCGACGAACTGGCGGCTGCGGTAGTAGTCCGCGTCCGGCTCGAACTCCACCGTCACCTGGGTGACGCCCAGCTGCGAGGTGGAGCGGATGCGGCGCACCTCCGGCAGGCCCGCGAGCGCCACCTCCATGGGAATGGCCACGGCCGTCTCGAGCTCCTCCGCGCCCATGGCCGGGTTCTGCACGATGACGTTGAAGATGGGCGCCGACAGGTCCGGGAACACATCCCGGCGCAGGCCCTGGAAGGCCACCACGCCGAACGCCGAGAGCGCCAGGGCCAGCACCACCGTGAGGCCCGGACGCGAGAAGGACGCCTCGAGGATTCGCGCGATCATGCCCGGCTCCGCTCAGTGCTCATGGTGCTCGCCTCCGCCCCGGGACTTCTCCACCTCGGCCCGGAGGAGGAAGGCTCCGTCCACCACCACCTGCTCGCCGGGCGCGAGTCCCGAGAGCACCTCCACGTCTCCCCCGAGCGTGCGGCCACGCCCCACCTGGCGCCGCTCGAAGATGCCCTGCTCCTTGGGGATGAAGGCGAACCAGCCATTCTCCAGCCGCTGGAGCGCCGCCGCCGGCACGGTGGTGACGGTGGCGCCCCGCTCGCCCAACGGAATGAAGGCCGAGGCGGACATGCCCGGCCTCAGCACGCCGTCCGGGTTGTCCAGCTCCAGCCGCACGGGGATGGTGCGCGAGGCCGGATCCACCCGCTGGCCCACGAAGCCCACCTTCGCGGTGAAGTCCTTGCCGGGAATCGCGGCGAAGGTGATGCGCGCCGGGGCCCCGGGTTGGATGCGCACCGCGTCCCGCTCGAAGGCATGCACGGTGAGCCACAGGCGCGACAGGTCTCCCACGTGGAAGAGGCTCTGGGAGGGCTCGGCCATCTGCCCCATCACCGCGTGGCGCTCGATGACCGTGCCCTCCACGGGCGAGCGCAGGGTGAAGCCCGACGTCCCTCGCGCACCGCCCGCATCCTGCGCATCCACTCCGAGCGCCTGGAGCTCCGAGCGTGCCGCCGCCAGATCGGCCTCGGCCGTGGCTGCTTCGGCTTCGGCGGCCTGCACGTCCTTCTGGGCCACGATGCGCTCGGCCCCCAGGGTGCGCTTGCGCTCCGCCGCCTGTCGAGCCGCGTCGGCCCGGGCCTGCGCTGACTGGAGGGACGCGCGGGCCTTGCCCAGCTCGGGGCTCTGCAGCTCCACCAGCGGCTGGCCCTTCTTCACCTGCTGGCCCGGTGTGGCCCGGAGGGTGAGCACCCGCGCCGGAACGGGCGAGGCCACTTCCGCATAGGCGTCCTCGTTCACGCCCAGCTCGCCCAGGGCCGTCACCCCTTCGCCACCGGGGCGCTGCTGCACCGGGGCCGTGGTGACGCGCAGGTCTCGCAGCATCTCCGGATCGATGTGGACGAAGGTCTCGTCCTCGTCCTCACCGTGGGCGTGCTTGCCGGCTTCCTGTTCGCGGGCATGGTCCTCCTCGTGCGGAGGCGCCTCCCGCTTGCAGGCGCCAAGTCCGAGGAGGAAGGCCAGGAGGAGGTGTTGGGGCTTCATCGAAGGACTCCGGACTGCACGGTGAGTTGGACCCGGGAGAGGGCCGCCTGCAGGAGACGGGTGAGGTAATCCGCGCGGCCGTCGAGCACGTCCCGGCGCACGAGGAGGAACGCGGCGAGGCCCATCTCCCCGGCCTCGTAGGACTTGCGGGCCAGCAGCTCGTTGTCCGCGAGCAACGGGAGGGCCTCGCGCTCCAGCAGCTCCACCGCCTCGCGGTCCTTGCGGTACTGGACGAGGGCGGCCTGTAACTGGACGGCCTGGGCCCGGCGAGCGGCCTCCAGTGCCACCTGCAGACGCCGAACCCGGGCCTCGCCCGTTACCCGGGCGGACTGGCCCCGCGAGAAGAGTGGCAGCGACACGCCCAGGGCTCCGACGAGGGCACGCTCATCGCCCTCGTTCTCATAACGGATCCCCACGTTGAGATCGGGCCACGCGGAGCCCTCGCCCAGGCGCTGCTCGGCCCGGGCCTCCTCGAGTTCCGACACCAGGGCGGTGACGTCCGGGCGCTCGGGTGGCGTGGCCGGAAGCTCCACGGGCCGCGCGGCCAGGGCACTCAAGTCGCCCAGGGGCGAGAGCTGCGCGTCCGCCGGCAGGCCGAGCCATTCGCGAAGCGCCCCGAGCTGGACCGCCTCCGCCCCCTCGGCGCTCGCCACGTCGGCCCGGGCGCGCGCCAGGGCCACGCGCGCCACGTTGACGTCCACCACGGGCACGTCCCCGGCCTCGAATCGCCGCTGGGTGGAGTGAGCGAAGTCCCGGGCGGCCTCCTCCGCCGCTCGCGCCAGGCGCAGCCGCTCCCGGGCATGCAACGCCCGCAGGAAGGTGGCCGCCACCTCGCCGAGCACCCGGCGCTCCGTGTCCCGCTGGAGGGCCGTCTCACGGGCGAGGCCGGCGCGGGCCGCATCGAGGCGGGAGCCCCGCTTGCCACCCAGCTCGACGGGTTGGGAGAGCCCCACGACGACATTCGGTGCCTGCTCTCCGGTGGCCAGGGTGCGCGGGCCCGCTTCGAGCGACAGCGTGGGGTTGTTGTGCAACAGCGGAGAGGCACCCGCCACGGGCCCCCGTGCTTCGGCCACACGGCCCGCGGCCTCGAGCAAGGCCGGGGCACGCTGGCGGGCCAGGGACAGGGCCTCTTCCAGGGTGAGCTCGGAGGGTTGGGCCGCACCCGGGCGCGGCCAGAGCAGCACGGTGACGAGCCCGAAGGCCGCCACCGTCAGACGGTGGAACACGAGACACCTCGCGGAGGTGAACGGGCGTCAGGAGCGAGGCGCTCCCCGGGCAGCCGGGGCACACCCCTCCCGATGACGCTCGAGAGACGATGGAACGAACAGGGTCCTACGCGAGGGGCACTATTGGGACGTGCAGGATGTCCCCCACGTCGGCCGAGGCGGGCTCGTCCTCTTCGTACCCGGCGACCGGAGGAGGCCTCGGGGCCAGGAGGACCGTCGAGGGGGCGGGGACCGCGACCACCAGGCGCACGTGGGCGCAGCAGACGCAGTCGGTGCAGTCCGGGGCACACTGCCCATGCTCGTCATCATCCGGGCAGCTCTGCATGCACACGTCACCCGAGCTGGCAGTCGACACCAGGCCACTGCCGGCCGGGGTGAACAGCAACAGGCTGAGCAGGAAGAAGATGCGAAGCACCGGAGGCAGTCCTAACACATCGGCGAAGGGGTTGTCCGGGGTCGTTGTCCAGCGAGTGTTGAGCAGGTGGTCCAACACTCTCGGACTCCGAGAAGGGCGACAGGCCTACGCGCGCTTCCTGGCCACCGTCTTCTTCGCCGCGGGCTTGCTCTTCTTGGCGGCCGGCGCCTTCTTCTTGTCCGGGGGCCGGATCACGGACTCGTACTGTTGGATGTATGCCTTGGCGGGCACGCGGCGGATGGCCTCGCCGAGCACATCGAGCGCGACGTCCTCGAGCTTCTTGAAGCGCACGCACGACTTGCCCATGTCCAGCTTCCTGCCCGTCTTCGTCCACGCGTCGCGGAACCACTTCTCCAGCTGGGGCTGGCCGTAGACGCCCATCAGGTAGACGGCCATGTGGTTCTTCTGCGAGGCCAGCGCGGCGAAGGGCAGCGGCTGCTTCGGATCGACGTGGTAGCCCGCGGGGAACACCTCGTGCGGGACGTAGTAGCCGAGCATCCCGTACTGGATGCCCTCCTCGTAGTCCTCGTCGAGGTTCTCGAGGATGACCTCACGCACGGCGGAGACGGCCGCGCGGCGGTCCTCCGGAAGCGAGGCGAGGTACTGCTCGACAGTGGTGGCTTTGCTCTGCATGCCCACGACTGTAGCGCGTCCCGAACTTGACGGTTCCAGGACGCGCGGGAAGCCTTGCGGTGCGGCCATTCGCCCGTCACATTCCTTGATGCTTTTGGCCCAAACGCTTGCGGCGCCAAGCGAGAAACCCTTGGGGCAATTCATCCAGGCACCCGAGGGCATGGGGCAAAAAGGGCCTCCTCCCGCCGTGAGGCGAATCCGGCGGAGATCAACCGGTTGCATGGAGCGGATGTAAAGCCGCGCTACGTTCGGGGCCGCGCTCGCTGTGACATGCATGCTCCACCGGGTTGTCGAGGGCTGTGCGGTCTCACGGGGATTCCATCGGGTCCATGAGTTGGCCCGATATCTGCTCCAGGGATTCCACGTCCGGCGACATCTCGTCGCAGACCGAAGGAGTGCCCCCCTTGCGTACGCGTTTCCTTGCTGTTGCGCTGCTCGCCCTTCCCCTCGCCGCGTGCGAGGTCGACAACACCCAGCTGCCCGAGGGTGCCCAGAAGTTCGACCAGGCCGCTGACTCGCTCGGCGATGTCCAGGCGGCGCTGGCCGCGCTGCCGTCCGCCAGGGTCGCGGGCGCGGACGAGAGCAACTTCCCCTACATGCTCACCGGCAACCTGGGCTCGGCCAGCTCGAGCCTCACCGGTGACATGCACAGCCGCGTGAGCCCGGCGCTGCCCGCCATCGCCGCCGCGTTCCGCCTGAATGCCTCGGATCTGGTGCACACGCGCAGCCGCGTGGACGAGCAGGGCGTCACCCACCTGCGCTATGCCCAGACGAAGAACGGCCTGCCGGTGGTGAACGAGGAGCTCGTGCTCCACGTGGCCGCCGACGGCACCATCACCGCCGTCAACGGCACCGCACGCGACGGTGAGATCGTCTCCTCCAAGGCGACCATCTCCCCCGAGGCCGCCCGGATCGCCGCGCTGGACTCCACCTCCGGCCGCCACCTGGCCTCCGAGGGCACCCGGCTGGTGTACGTGCGCTCCACCCAGGACGGCAAGCTGAAGCTGGCCTACGAGGTCCTGGTGTCCGGCGAGGGCGTGGACATGCCCATCCGCGATCTCGTCTACGTGAGCGCCAAGGATGGCTCGCTGGTGCAGCGCAACTCGAAGATCCACTCCGCGCTCAACCGCAAGGTATACAGCGCCAACAACGGCTCCAGCACCCCGGGCACGCTCAAGCGCACCGAGGGCCAGGCGGCCACGGGTGACGCCCACGTCGACGGCAACTACGACAAGCTGGGTGGCACGTACAACTGCTACAAGAACAACTTCGGCCGTGACTCGTTCGACAACCTGGGTGGCGCGCTCATCAGCACGGTGCACTACAGCACCAACTACGTGAACGCCTACTGGAACGGCACCCAGATGGTGTACGGCGATGGTGACGGCGTGAACTCGGGCATGCTGGGCCTGTCCGCGGACGTGACCACGCACGAGCTCACCCACGCGGTGACCGAGCGCGAGTCCAACCTCACCTACTCGGGTGAGTCCGGCGGCCTCAACGAGGCGATGAGCGACATCTTCGGCGCCTACTGCGAGAGCTACGCCTCGGGCACCTGGGCCACCACCAACGCGGTGTTCATGGTCGGCGACGACATCTGGACGCCCGCCACCCCCGGTGACGCGCTCCGCTACATGTACGATCCGGCCAAGGACGGCGTCTCGCTCGACTACTGGACGAGCAGCGCCGGCAGCGTGGACGTGCACTACAGCTCGGGCATCGCGAACCTGGCCTTCACCCTGCTGTCCAAGGGTGGCACGCACCCGCGCGGCAAGAGCACCGTCACGGTGACGGGCGTGGGCGTGCAGCAGGCCGGCGCCATCTTCTACAAGGCCAACGTGGACTACATGACGGCCTCCACCACCTTCGCCCAGGCGAAGACGTACACGGAGCAGGCCGCGACGGCGCTCGGCTACTCGGCGACGTCCGTGACGCAGGCCTGGAACGCGGTGGGCGTGGGCGTGACGACGCCTCCCCCGGCCGCCACGGCGCTGAGCAACGGCGTGGCCGTCACCGGCATCTCGGGCGCCACGGGCTCGTCGAAGTACTACTACCTGGATGTGCTGGCCGGCCGCGCCTCGTCCTTCGTGATGAGCGGTGGCACGGGTGACGCGGACATGTACGTGAAGATCGGCTCCGCGCCGACCACCTCCTCGTACAACTGCCGTCCGTACCTGACGGGCAACAACGAGACGTGCAACATCGCCGCGCAGAGCACCAACCAGCGCATCTACGTGATGCTGTACGGCTACAGCTCGTACTCCAGCACCTCGCTCAAGGGCACGTACTGAGCCCGGGTTCGCTGAAGTCAGCTTGAGATGAACGGCCCCTGGGAGGCATGCCTCCCGGGGGCTTCGTCTTTGGGCTCATGGACCGGGCACGCCGAGCGCCGTGCGGGTTTCGACGGCCGAGTGGTTGGTGCACGGCTCAAGGAGGCGCGTCGAGATCGATGCGAATCTCCTGGGTCTGATCCTTCTGGTCCCGGCAACCGAGCACGAGTTGCTGGCCCTTCCAACCGAGGTCATCCACCACCCAGAAGGTGCCGTCACTCGCGGCCCTTCGTGCCACCTTCTGTCCGGTGGACAGGTCGTAGACCTCGATGACGGGCGGCGCCGCGAAGAGGGTCGGGAAGGTGGCGAGGTACCGCATCGAGGGCGACAGCTCCATCGCCGGGCCCGACACCTGGAGCAAGGTCTTCCCATCCGTGCCGTAGACGATGCCGCTGGCGGCGTCGCTCCCGGCGGTCCAGGTCAGCAGGATGTGGTTGCCCGTGGTCCACCGGACCCGGGCGTTCGTCGAGCGCACCACGGTGGACTTGTCGAGGGTGATGCGCGTGAGCCGCCGCGAATCGGACGCATCGTGGACATCGATGTGACGAATCCGCTCCCCTTCGGGCACGAGCAGGGCGAAGCGCTTGTCGGGTGAAAGAACGGATCCGGGGAGACCGGGAGCCTCGGTGGGGCCCGGGTCCGGGTCGGGCACCGGGGCGGGAACGGAGGCGGCGCCCGCGTCGGAGGTGACCGCGGCCACCGGCGGGCTGCTCTCGATACGCGGTGGCGTCCGAGGGGCCTCGGGAGGCTTGCGCTCCTCACACCCTCCCATCAGCACCAACACCACGAGCCCGGTGCGCCACAAGCAGGTGTTTCCCATGGGTGTGCCCTACGGTGAGGATGGAGGAGTGGATCGCGCTGATCTCATCGATCCGGCGGTTGAAGTCGCTCACCGCCTTTTCGCTCCAGGCCCACTTCTTCTTCAGGTACTCGCCCTTCCGCTTCTCGATCGCCTCCTGGAAGAGCCGCACCTGGGCGTCGAGCCACTCCATGATGAGTGCCTGGATGTTCTTCACCGCAGCCTCCCCTTGGAGCACGGTAGGCCGCCGGGCAACCACCGTCAAACCCGCCTGCCCGCCCCTCACTCTCGGTGGAGAAGAGGGCATGCGACTTTGCTAGGCTCCGCGCCGCGATTCCCGGCTGAACGAAGAGGAGGAGATGGTGCGCGGTGCGGCTGTGGCGGTGTGGCAGGTCATCTCGGCCTGTTACGTGTTCGTCTTGCTGGAGTGGCTCTTCCTCGTCACCCAGCAGGGCTTCATGGTCTCGTTGCCGCACTCGGTGTGGTTCAGTGCCCTCGCGTGCATCCCCCTGGCGCTCGTGGTCCCGGCGCTCGCCGCGCTCCCGCCACTGCTCGGAGTCGAAGCGCTGCTCGCGCGCCTTCCCGAGGGCTCCCGGGCCCGGACGCTGGCCGTCGCCTCCGCCGTCCCGGCGCTGGTGCTGACGGGCCTGTGCTTCCTGCTGATCGACAACTTCACCTACACCGTCTTCGGCTTCGGGGTGGTGAGCATCCCGAAGTCCCTGCTGTTCCTGTACGTGCTGCTGTGGATCGCGCTCTTCGCCGTCATCGTGAGGCAGGTCGCCCTCGCGCGCCAGGAGGCACTGGCCGGGGACGGGTGGCGCTGGCGGCTCGTGGTGGCCGGGGGGCTCGTCGCCGTCTCGCTCGGGGTCCTGGCCTTCCGGCTCGGGAGCGCGCGCGGGACGGAGCCCCAGGAGGCCCCCATCGCCAGGGCCGCGGCCGGGTCCCCCCACGTCATCTTCGTCGCCACGGACGGGCTGGAAGCGCGGCGGATGTCCGCCTACGGCTACGAGCGCCCGAACACGCCGTTCCTGGAGCGCTTCAAGGAGCGCACCCTCTTCTTCGAGAACGCCTTCTCCAATGCCGGGCGCACCACGGGCTCGACCACGTCGATGCTCACCTCGCGGCTGCCCACGAGCACGAAGGTCATCTTCCCGCCGCACATCCTCTCCGGCGAGGCGTCGTTCCTGCACCTGCCAGGGCTGCTGCGGCGCGCCGGCTACGAGACGCACCAGTTCACCGTCCGCTACTACGCGGACGGGCCCGACCTGAACATGCTGGGAGGCTTCGAGCACGCCAACGGCCGGAACGTGTCCGTGGAGGTGCCCACGGGGCCCTGGCGGGCCCTCATGCAGGAGCGCTACGTGGCCGAGCGCATGGCCGAGCGCCTCACCGAGCGTGTGCTCTACGTGCTCGGCATCCGGCCGATGGTGAATCACTTCAAGCTCGTGCAGTTGCCCACGCGCATCGCGGGCTGGGACACGGATGAGGATCGCATCCAGGGAGCGCTCACCGCGGCCGAGAAGGCCCAGCGGCCCTTCTTCATGCACATCCACCTGATGGGCACGCACTGCTGCAGCTACCCGGAGAGCCCCCACCCGGTCTTCACGCGCGGCTCCAAGTCGCGGGACAACCAGCTCGACGACGCCATCCTCGACTCGGATCGCCTCCTCGAGCGCTTCATCACCCGGCTCGAGGAGCGTGGGTTGCTGGAGAACACGATGGTGGTCATCAGCTCGGACCACAATCACGAGTGGAACACGCTCGATCGGGTGCCGCTGATGATCCACTTCCCCAGCGGCCGGCACCGGGGCGTGGTGAAGGAGAACGCCCAGCTGCTCGACGTGGCGCCCACGGTGCTCGAGACCGTGGGGCTGCCCATCCCGGGCTGGATGGAGGGCCGCTCGATGCTCTCGGCCCGGCGCTCTCCCACGGAGCCCATCCTGGGCACGGGCGAGGTCAACGCGAGACTCGCCCATGCGGATTGGGAGTACATCTCCCAGCTGCGCAACGCGGGGCCGCCGCTCTATGGCATGAGCACCGTCTCCGCGATCGTCTGCGACCGGTGGTGGACCTTCCAACTCAAGACCGGGGAGCTCCAGACGGGCCGGGTGTCCGGGCACACGGCGCCGTGCGCGGAGGGGTCGCTTCCCAAGGCCGAGGACCTCCGGCATCAGTTCCTCTCGCACCTGCGGGAGCGGGGCTTCGAGCTCGCCCACTTGCAGGAACAGAAGCAAGGACGATGATGGACTCCTCTCCCTCCCTGCTCCCCACCTCGCGTGCAACCGGCCTCCTGCGCTGGGGAGTCCTGCTCCTGCTCGCCGTGGCGGCCTATGTGGGCTGGCGCGAGTTCTGGTTCCTGACCGACGACGCGTTCATCACCTTCCGCTACATCAGCAACAGCCTGCGCGGGTACGGGCACACGTGGAATCCGCCGCCCTTCCAGCCGGTGGAGGGCTACTCCAACTTCCTGTGGATGGTGTTGCTGGAGGGGGTGTGGCGGGTGTCCGGCGTGGAGCCTCCGGAGGCGGCCAACGCGGTGTCGCTCGCCTTCAGCTACGGCACGCTCGCGCTCGGCTTCTTCTGGGTATGGCGCATGGCGCTGCCGGCGGGGCTGGCCCGCTATCGCTTCGCGCTCGCCGTGGCGGTGCTGGCCGGAGTCCTCTCCAACCGCACCTTCCTCGCCTGGATGAGCTCCGGGCTGGAGACGGCGCTCTTCATCTTCTGCACCACGCTGTGGTGCGTGGCCATGGTGGAGCAGGACCGCGAGCACAGCCCGAGGGCGGTCACGGTGGCGTGCACGGCCGCGGCGCTCTCGGCGCTCACCCGGCCGGATGGGATGCTGCTGGTGGCCGCGTGTGGGGTGCTCCTCCTCATGAAGCTCGTGCAGGCGCCACCGCGTGGGAGATGGGTGCTCGCGGCGCTGCCCCTGCTGGCCGTGCCGCTGCACATCGGCTGGCGGCGGCTGTACTACGGGGAGTGGCTCCCCAACACGTACTACGCCAAGCACGTGCAGTCCTGGCCCGAGAGTGGCCTGCGCTATGCCCTGTGCTTCCTCATCGAGTACGGGCTGTGGGTGTGGCTCGCGGTGGGGATTGCCGCCGCCGTGCGGTTGCTCCGGGGCATGGGGTGGCGCGAGGTGGCGGAGCGGTTGTGGAAGCAGCCGGGGCACGTGGCGGTGGTGGGGGTGCTGCTCGCCCACTTCGCCTACTACACGCTGATCATCGGCGGAGACCACTTCGAGTACCGCGTCTACGCGCACCTGATGCTGCCGCTGATGGTGGCCTTCGTCGCCTTCCTCGGGTGGCTGCGCGTGGAGCGCACCGGCGCGCTCGCGCTGATGGGGACCTTCCTGCTGCTGAGCCTGCCGGTGCAGTGGGTGCACTACGCGAAGACGCGGGAGCTCACCACGCGCAAGCAGACGTACCGCCTCCGCCAGCCCATCGCCGACGCCTTCCCGGCGCCGGTGCGCCCGGTGGTGGAGCTGTTCGACGCCCAGCAGGACTGGCTCATCTCGCACTTCGTGGGGATGCGTCACCAGGAGCACAAGGTCTTCTTCGAGACCTGGAGCCACGAGTACCCCACGCGCGAGGAGGGGCAGAAGCTGGCCCTGCCGGAGCGGCCCTTGCTGGTGACGCGGTCGGTGGGCGTCCCGGGGTGGGTGCTGCCGGACGTGATCATCATCGACTACCACGGCCTCAACGATCGGGTGGTGGCCCGCACGCCGGTGAAGGAGCAGAAGCTGAAGGAGCGCATCATGGCCCATGACCGGACGCCTCCTCCCGGCTACCTCGAGTGCTTCGAGCCCAACCTGCAGATCAAGCGCCGGCAGATGCGGACGGGCACGCGGAAGACGCCGTTGACGGACGAGCGCATCCGCGAGTGCGAGGCCCGCTTCGATCCCAGCAAGTCCCCTGCCCCCACGGATGCTCCCGCCCCGGACGCACCAGGGCTCACGGGAGCGGGCGAGGAGTAGGCCGCAGGAGGTCACGAAGCGCGACGCCACGCCTCATCGAACCCTCATTGCCCGGGCCCCGGTGTTGGGGTCAAGGTGCGCTCCTCGGAGGAGACGATGGACAGGACAACACGGCCGTACATCATCTGCCACATGGTGCCCTCGAAAGTACAAGGCACCCTCCGGTCGCGCGGCAAGCCAACTGGTCCGACCATCGGACCAGTTGCTCCCCATCGCGACCGGAACCTCCCCCCAGACAGGACTTCCTCCTCCTGGCTTAGTTCTTGATGATGTTCAAACGGGCGTAGTCGCCGTAGTCACCAGCGTAGCCCTCGACGATGATCAACAACTTCACGCCCTTGACGAGGCCCGAGAGGGTGACCTTCGACTGGAGGCCGCTTCCGTAATCGTCGTTGCAGCCCATGATCGACGAGGTGTTGCTGAGGTGGCGGATCTGGAGGACGGTATCGAAGTTCGAGCCGCCGGTGCCGAAGCTGTACGAGCCCGTTTCAGGCACCGTCCACACCCAGGAGATGTCCCGCGACGACCCGCCGTTGCAGCTGACCGACCACTGGTTGGAGGCCGTGCTGATGGCGGCGTAGGTGTCGACAGGGGAGCCGATTCGAGTGCCCAGGTCCCCCACGAGGGTCTGCGCATGCACCGTCCCGGCCGCGAGTTCGGACGCGGCCAGATCGACAGAGTCAGACGTGGTGGGCTTCGCGACGGCGGGCGCCGCGCCTTCGAGCGGCTCACCTTCCTCGATGGCAGGGCCACACGCACCCAGGAGAGAAGCACAAGCAGCCGCACAGACGACAGACGTGACAAGATTCTTCATGTTTCAATTTGTGAGATTGGTATTGGTCAGCCGCGAAATGCGGCGTGAGCCCGCTCTCGTTCAAAAAGAGACCCCTCGCGGCCGAGCTATGCATTTTCGTTATTTCCTTCATCACCGCCGGAGCCATGAACGTCTCCTCGAAAAGCGAGGGAGCGAGCACCCGCGCGGTTAAGCTCGGGCCGGGGCGGAACCCGCCACCCAGGAACGCATGAAACCCAACTTCGGACGCGACCTCACGACCGGCAGCATCCCCAAGCACATGGTCGCCTTCTCCATCCCGATGCTGATGGGGAGCTTCCTGCAGACGGCCTACAGCTTCATCAACGCCATCTGGGTCGGAAAGTTCCTGGGCCACGAGGCGCTCGCGGCCGTGACGGTGAGCTTCCCCGTCATCTTCGTGCTCTTCGCCATCGGCATGGGGCTCACCCTCGCGACGAACATCCTCGTGTCGCGGAACTACGGCGCCCGGAACATGGAGGAGCTGCGCAAGGTCGTCGACAGCTCCACCGTGCTGACGTACGCGCTGGGACTCGCGCTCACCGTCCTGGGCGAGCTCTTCGCGCCCGCCATCCTCCGCGCCATGGACACCCCGCCGCAGGTCTTCGCCGCGTCCGTCAGCTACCTGCGCATCTTCCTGCTCTCGCTGCCCTTCAGCTTCGGCCTCTTCCTGATCCGGAGCATGCTGCAGGGGGTGGGCGACTCCAAGACGCCGCTCTACTTCCAGTTCGGCTCGGTGCTCTTCACCACGGCCCTGGATCCCCTCCTCATCTTCGGGTGGATGGGGCTGCCGAAGCTCGGGCTGAATGGCACCGCCTGGGCCACCTTGATCTCCCAGGCGGTGGCCCTCACCGCGCTGATCAGCTTCCTCCGCTGGAAGAAGGTCCCCGTCGCGCCCTCCTGGCCGCGCCTGAGCCACCTGGGGCCCGTCACCCGGCAGACGCTGCGCATCGGACTGCCCTCGGCCGTCCAGCAGTCGCTCGTCTCCATCGGCATGGTGCTGGTGACGGGCATCGTCAACGGCTTCGGGGAGATCGCCACGGCCGCCTTCGGCGCCGCCTCCCGCATCGATCAGCTCGCCTTCATGCCGGCCATGACCTTTGGCATGGCCATCTCGACGCTCACCGCGCAGAACCTCGGGGCGGGCCACCACCACCGCGTGCGCGAGGTCTTCTTCTGGGGCTGTCTGTTCAGCGGAGGGATCACCCTGGTCATCTCCGCCCTGGCCGTGGCGTTCCCGGAGGCGCTCCTGCGCATCTTCATCTCGGATCCCGCCGTCATCGCGCCCGGCATCTCCTACCTGCACATCGTGGGAAGCACCTACGTCCTCTTCGCCCTCATCTTCGTCAGCAACGGCATCATCAACGGGGCGGGACACACCTTGACGACGACGGTGTTCACGCTGGTCAGCCTCTGGGTGGTGCGCGTCCCCGTGGCCTGGTGGCTGTCGCGGCGCATGGAGAGCGTGACGGGCGTGTGGTACGCCATCTCCCTGAGCTTCGTCGTTTCGCTCGTCGTGAGCATGACGTATTACGCCTCGGGCCGTTGGGCGCGCTCGCTCGTCAAGAAGCCCGCCGAGGGGCCAGCGGCGCCGAACCCGGGGGAGATCTTCGGCCACGAAACGGGGGAAGCGTAGTCAGTCACCGGCGCCATCGCGCGTCACGGTGGTGGGGGAGGAGTCCATGTTCCGTATCGAGACAGAGAAAGAGCTGCTGAGCGCGTTCCGTTCACGGGATCGCAAGTACGTGGAGTTGCCCAAGGGCACCCAGTTGCCCCTCTTCGTCCGTGACTACCTGGCGTGGGTGGATCCGTACGGGGTGCGCGTGTTCCTGGTGTTCACCGCGCCGGGCGGCAAGCGGCCCACGGGTATCGCCTTCCGCCGGGATCAGCAGGGAGACAAGGCCCTGGCGGTCCGGGTGTGTGATTGGTGCCGGACGGCTGGCTCGGCGGATCAGATCGGCCTGCTCACCACGGACGTCGATTCCAAGCGCCGCGTGGGTGTGAATCTCTGCCTGGATCTGCGCTGCAACGAGCGGCTGGAGGCGGAGATGAACAGGGCCGGCCGCAGCGTCGTGGACGAGAACAAGCACCTCATCGAACGCATGTCCCGCTTCGCGAGCGAGGCGCTGGGCATCGAGTTCAGCTGACGGGCCCCCAGGGGTACACCGCTGACATCGAGCGCTTCACGCCGTGAAGCCCCACCGCCGGCGCGGGCGGACAGGCGAGCGGCTGAAGGCCCGGGCGAGGACCAGCGGCTGACGCGGGACGTGAGCGGACCCACACTCCTCGCAGGAGGCTTCCATGGCCAAGTGCGAGGTTTGTGGCAACGATTACTACCTGGCCTTCCAGGTCATCACCGCGGGCGTCACCCACACCTTCGACAGCTTCGAGTGCGCCATCCACAAGCTGGCGCCCGTCTGCGATCACTGCAGCTGCAAGGTGCTGGGCCACGGCATCGAGGCGAACGGCACCTTCTACTGCTGCGCCCATTGCGCCCGCGCCGCCGGAGCGCGCTCCATCGTCGACAACGCGGATCACGCCTCCGTCCAGCAATAGGCCCGGCCGCCTACGTCTCCGGCGCCACGAGCACCGCGCGCACCAGCTCCACCGCCGTGTCCGCCAGTTCGCGGAGCTGGCCCGCGCGTCCCTTCTCGGCCGCGACGAGCACCAGCTCGTTGATGCCTCCGACGAGCGCCGTCGCCATCGCGGGTGAGAGCGCGCGCAGCTCCGGGTTCTCCTCGCGCGCCCTCCGCACCAGGCCCCTCAGCTGCTCGGCGAAGCGCTGGTGCACCTCGCGCCGCAGCTGGAGCGCGCGCGGGCCGGCGGCGTGGATCTCCAACAGATACGTCCGCGTCAGCGCGGGCCTCGCCTCGAGCGCGTCCAGGTACGCGCGCGTCGCCGCCTGGAGCCGCTCCTTCCACGAGAGGCCCGGGGCCGCGGAGGCGGTGTCGATCGCCCGCAGCGTCTCCTCGCTGGCCGCCACGTACGAGGCGAGGAAGCACGCGTCCTTGTCCGCGAAGTGCTCGTAGAAGGTGCGCTTGGACACCCGGGCGTGCCGGACGATGTCCGCGATGGTGGTGGCGGCGTAGCCCTTCTCGGTGATGGCGGCCGCCAGCCCCTGGAGCAGCCGATCCCGGCTCGGGGTTCCATCACTTCCGGGGCGGAGGCCGCCTGACTCGGGGGGCGCTTGCATCTGGTACCGGACCGTACCACAGTCCCGCCACCCCACCGGGAGTCGGAAATGAAGACAGTGCAGGGCAAGGTCGCGGCGATCACTGGCGCGGGCTCGGGCATCGGCCGGGCCACGGCGAGGCTGCTGGCGCGCAAGGGCTGCCATGTCGCCATCTCGGATGTGAACGAGACGGGGCTGGCCGAGACGGAGGCCATGTGCCGCCAGGCGGGCGTCAAGGTGCTCGCCGCCCGGGTGGACGTGGCTCGACGCGAGGAGGTCGAGGCCTGGGCGGCCCAGGCCGCGCGCGAGCTCGGCGGCGTCCACATCATCATCAACAACGCCGGGGTGGCCCTGGGCGCCACCATCGAGGACATGCGCTACGAGGACTTCGAGTGGCTCATGAACATCAACTTCTGGGGCGTGGTGCACGGCACCAAGGCCTTCCTGCCGCACCTCAAGGCCGCCGGGGACGGGCACATCGTCAACATCTCCAGCGTCTTCGGGCTGATCGGCGTGCCCACGCAGGGTGCCTACAACGCCGCGAAGTTCGCGGTGAAGGGCTTCACCGAGGCGCTGCGCCAGGAGATCGAGGTGGAAGGGCTCCCCATCGGCGTGACGAGCGTGCACCCCGGTGGCATCAAGACCAACATCGCCCGCAGCGCCCGCTTCACCGCGAGGAAGGGCTGGGTGGAGGAGGCGTCCAACAGCGACTTCGAGAAGGCCTTCGCCACCACCCCGGAGGTGGCGGCCGAGAACATCCTCCAGGCCATCCTCAAGAACCGCCGGCGCCAGCTCATCGGCGCCGACGCGGTGTTGATCGATCTGGTGCAGCGCGCGCTGCCGACGCTCTACCAGACGCTGCTGGTGGCGGGCGCGAAGCGGCGCCGGCAGAAGCTGCTGAACAAGGCCGGGTGATCAACCCTCCATCACGGGGCCGGCGCCCAGCGGCGCCTTCTCCGGATCGCGGGCCTTCGGAGCCGAGGCCTCGCGCGGCGTCATGCCGTGGCCGCCCAGGGAGATGCCGGTGTGGTAGGCGCGCTCGCCGTGGACGTGGGGATCCAGGCCCTCGTACTCGGCCTCGGCGTCCACGCGCAGCCCCACCACCGCCTGCACCACCTTGAGGAGCACGAAGGTGAGCAGCGCGGAGAAGGCGGCCACCGCCAGGATGCTGAGCGCCTGCTTGCCCAGCAGGGCCCAGTTGCCCCCGGCGATCACCCCGTCGGCACCGGCCGGATTGACGGACACCGTGGCGAACACGCCCGTGAGCAGGGCGCCGAGCGCTCCGCCAACGCCATGCACGCCCACGACGTCCAGGGCGTCGTCGTAGCGGAGGTGCTCCTTGAGGAGGACGCCGCCGTAGCAGACCCCGCCGGCCAGGAAGCCGATGGCCAGCGCGCCCATGGGCGAGACGAAGCCGGCGGCCGGGGTGATGCCCACCAGGCCGGCCACGAGCCCGCTGGCGGCGCCCAGGGCCGTCACCTTCTTCAGACGCACCAGGTCCACGAGGCCCCACGCCACCGCGCCGGCCGCGGCCGCCAGGTGGGTGTTGGCCGCGGCGACGGCGGCCAGCTCGTTGGCGGCGAGCGCACTGCCCGCGTTGAAGCCGAACCAGCCGAACCAGAGCAGCCCCGCGCCGAGCAGGGTGAAGGTGAGGTTATGCGGGGGCTGCCGCGCGCCCCGGCGGCGGCCCACCACGAGCGCCACCACGAGCGCCGACACCCCACTGGTGAGGTGCACCACGGCGCCCCCGGCGAAGTCGAGCGCGCCCAGCTTCAGCAGCCACCCGTCCGGCGCCCACACCCAGTGCGCCACGGGCGCGTACACGAACGTGGCCCACAGCACGGTGAAGAGCAGGAAGGCGGAGAACTTGAGCCGCTCGGCGTACGCCCCGCTGATGAGCGCGGGGGTGATGGCGGCGAAGGTGCCCTGGAAGAGGAAGAAGAGGATGTGCGGCAGCGTGCCCTTGGCCTCCTGCCCCACCCCTCTCATGAACAGGTGGGTGGCCCCGCCGATGAGCCCTCCGTGGCTCTCTCCGAAGGCGAGCGAGTAACCCCACAGCGCCCACACCACCGTCACCACCGCCAGGGCGCCGAAGCTGTGCATGAGGGTGGAGAGCACGTTCTTGCCCTGCACCATGCCCCCGTAGAAGAGCGCCAACCCTGGCACCATCAACATCACCAGGGCGCTCGCTACGAGCACCCATGCCACGTCCGCTCCGACGATTCCGCCCGGCATCATCACCTCGCACGGTTGGGGCCGCATGGGCCCGCCTGGCTCGAAGCCAGTGCAACCGGAGGGCCAGACCGGGGGGGCAGCCCATCCCCTCGAAATCAGGGGCGGGAGACGCCTGCCTGGCGAAAGTTTTCGCCCACCCGGTCCCTACAAAATTGTCGGACGCGGCCCGGGAAACGACAAATTCGTAGGAAGCCTCCCGAGCACCCGGGAGGACGTCCGCCGCGCCCTCCCCGCTCCTGGAAAGGAGGCGCCGGGCGCTTCTTCCTACGTTTTTGTCGCTCCCCCGGTGGATTCCTACAAATTCGTAGGAATGTATTGATGGTTGACGGCGGCGTTGCCGCACCGCATTATGACGCTGGATTCAGTTTCCAAGCCCGCCAGCCCCCCGCTGGTGGGCTTTTTTATTTCCCCCCACCTGTTTCCCCCCGCCACCCGCAGTCCGAGGAGCACAAGACGATGTCAACGGCCGTGACCGAGAAGCTTCCCGCCCACACCCTGGACGCCATCTCCTTCGGGAAGATCGTGCAGATCCGCGAGGGGCTGCTCCGTGCCCAGGCAACCGGCAAGCGGGTCATCCGCTTCGAGTCGGGTGATCCCAGCTTCTCCATTGCCCCGCACGTGGCGGAGGCGATCGCCGCGGCGATGCGGGCGGGCAAGACGCACTACGTGCCCAACGACGGCATCCCGGAGCTGCGCGCGGCCCTGGCCGACAAGCTGCGCCAGAAGAACGGCATCCAGGGCGCCACGGCCGAGCAGGTGTTCCTCACCAACGGCGCCATGCACGCGCTGTACGTGACCTTCGGCGCGCTGCTCGCGCCCGGGGACGAGGTCATCCTCCCGGATCCGATGTGGACCGAGGTGGCGGAGAACGTGAAGCTCGCCGGTGGCAAGCCGGTGGGCGTGCCGGTGCGCGCCGAGGAGGGTTACGCCTACCGCCCCGACGCCATCCAGGCGGCCATCACCCCGCGCACGCGGGCCATCTTCCTCAACACGCCCCACAATCCGACCGGCGCCGTCATGCCTCGCGAGACGCTGGAGGCCATTGTCGCCCTGGCGCGCAAGCATGACCTGTGGATCGTCTCGGACGAGGCCTACGAGGACGTCATCTATGAGCCGCACGTGCACCACTCCATCGCCTCGCTGGCCGGGGACTGGGCCGAGCGCGTCATCAGCGTCTATTCCTTCTCCAAGAGCCACGCGATGAGCGGTCTGCGCACGGGCTATCTGCACACCCCGTGGCCGCTGCTGCAAAGGCGCGTGCAGAAGCTGCTGCGCTGCACCATCAACGGCGTGAACAGCCTGGCGCAGTGGGGCGCGCTGGCCGCGGTGACGGGGCCGCAGGAGCCCCTGCGGGCGATGCGCGCCGAGTACCGCCAGCGCCGCGACGTGCTGGTGAAGGCGCTGGAGGGAATCCCGGGCGTGCGCCCCTTCACCCCGCGCGGTGCGTTCTACGTGTGGGCGGAGCTGGAGCCGTCCCTGTACTCGCGGCTGGACGTGGCCAACGCGGACGCGCTGTCGGCCCGGCTGGCGGCGCAGGGCATTGGCAGCGCGCCGGGGGATGCCTTCGGCCACTCGTGCGAGAACGCCATCCGCTTCGCCTTCAGCTGCGACACGAAGATGGTGAACGAGGGCGCGGAGCTGCTTCGCGCCGCGCTGCTCGGTGGAGCTTCGCGATGAGCCACCGCCTGAACGTGGCCCTGGGCCAGTACGACATCGGCTGGCACTCGCCGGAGGCCTCGCTGGCCGCCGCGGAGACGTTGATCACCCGCGCGAAGGCGGGCGGGGCCCGGCTCGTCGTGCTGCCGGAGATGGCCACCACGGGCTTCACCATGGACAAGTCGCAGGCCACCCCGCTGCAGGGGCCCGTGGTGTCCCGCCTGGGTGAGCTGGCGGCGCGCTCCGGCGTCTGGCTCGTGGCCGGCGTGGCCGTGCGCGAGGACGAGGGCTCGGACACGGCCGCTCCCCGCACGGTGAACACGGCGATCGCCTTCGATCCGGAGGGACGGGTGGCGGCGGTGCACCGCAAGCAGCGGCTCTTCGCCTACGGCGGCGAGCACGAGCACTACCGCGCGGGCACCAGGCCCACCTGTCTGCTCATCGACGGGGTGCGGACCGCGCTCTTCATCTGCTACGAGCTGCGCTTCCCCGAGCTCTTCGGCGCGGTGGCCCGGGACGTGGACGCGATGGTCCTCATCGCCAACTGGCCGGCGGCGCGCCACGCGCACTGGGATGCGCTGCTGCGCGCCCGGGCGATCGAGAACCAGTGCTACTTCATCGGGGTGAACCGCATCGGGAGCGGCGGCGGACTCACGTATGACGGCGGCTCGGCGGCCTTCACCCCCTGGGGCGAGGACATGGCGCCCGAGACGGCGTCCGGCGTGCCCATCGTCACGCTCGACACGCGCACCGTGGCCGAGGTGCGCGAGCGCTATCCATTCCTGCGCGACCGCGTGGTGTAGGCCTCTCCCACGGCCGCTGGATGCGGGGCTGAGCGCCCTCCGTCCCGGACTTCGTCTCAGTCCTTGATGAAGTCCGGGAACGCGATGTCGATGGGACCGTCGAACCACGAGGCGTACGCGCGCTCATCCGCCACCGGATAGACGCGCCCGTACTTCTCGCGGAAGTGGGTTGCCCAGTCCGGCTTCCGCCCGTCCACGTCGGTGAAGCCGTACTCCTTGGCGAGATCCCACGAGCTGAAGACGCGGCCCGCCTTGCGCCGGACTTCTGGATCCGCCGCGAGCGCCGCGACCCCGCGTGCCACGTAGTACGGCGTCTCCGAGGCGATGAAGTCGGGCTCCTTCGCCGCGCCATCCCGCCACGTCGCCTCGGTGACGCCGAAGTGCTCGAGCATCGCCTCCGAGCGGAGGAAGCCCGGTGTCACGGCGAGCGCCGTCATCCCGGGCTTCTTCCGGAGCTCGTTGGCCATCGCGAAGGCGAGGCGGATGACCGACATCTTGGCCAGGTCGTAGAAGAGGTTGCCGCGATAGCCGAAGTGGTCGCCATCGGTCACCTCGATGATCAGCCCGCGCTCTCCCTCGAGCATGAGGGGCACCGCATGGCGGCTCGTCACGATGTGCGTCCAGATGGCCCGCTCGAGCAGCACGCGTCCCTTCTCGAGGGAGAGCTTCCAGAAGGGCGCTCCGAACTCGGTCAGCTCGTCCCCACCCCAGATGTCGTTCACGAGCACGTCCAGCCGGCCCTGCTCGGCGCGGATGCGCGCACAGAGGGCCTCGACCTCGGACTCCACCGTGTGGTCCGCACGAATGGCGATCCCCCTGCCCCCTCGCGCGGTGACCCACTCGGCCGTCTCCTCGATCGTCTCGGGACGCCGATCCAGCTCGAGCAGCGGGCCCGGGCCCTTTCCCCGCTCCGTCTGCGCGCGCGTGCTGCGGCCCGTGCAGTAGACGGTCGCCCCGGCCTCGCCCAGCGTGCAGGCGATCGCGCGCCCCGCCCCCCGTGTGGCTCCCGCGACCAGGCAGATTCTTCCTTCCAGCGTCTTCTTCATGGCGTCTCCCTCCAGCGTCCACGTCTTCAAGATGAGGGCGGCGACCCTAAAGGGCGATTGTTGACACCTCCTGTCAGGAATGGGCGTTACGCTGTTTTTCATGCGCGCGGACCGGTTGGTGAGTCTGATGCTCCTGCTCCAGGACGAACGGCGGCACACGGCCGAGGAGCTCTCGCGGCGCCTCGAGGTGTCGCCACGCACCATCTACCGGGACCTGGATGCGCTCTCGTCCGCGGGAGTCCCCGTGTATGCCCAGCCCGGCTCCACCGGCGGCATCGGGCTGCTCCCGGGCTGGCGCACCCAGCTCACGGGACTCACCGGGCCGGAGATCCAGGCGCTCGCGAGCGCCCATCCCATCGATGCCCTGGATGACCTCGGGCTGGCGGGCCCGTTGCGGTCGGCGCTCGTGAAGCTCGCCGCGGCGCTCCCCAGCGTGCAGCGGACGGCCGCCGAGCACGCCCGGCAACGGCTCCACATCGACGGGTCCTCGTGGTTCGGCGAGAAGGATCCGGTACCGCACCTGACCGTGCTCCGGGAGGCAGTGTTCCAGGATCGGAAGGTCCGGCTGGCCTACCGCGACTTCGAGGGCGCGCGGAGCACCCGCGTGGTGGACCCCTACGGCCTGGTCATCAAGGGAGACCACTGGTACCTCGTCGCCGACGACCAGGGCGTGACGAAGGTCTTCCGCGGTGCACGGGTGGAGGGGGCGCGCATGCTCACGGATACGTTCGCGCGGCCCGCGGAGTTCGAGCTCCGGGCCTTCTGGAAGGACTGGTGCAAGCGGTTCGCGACCCAGCGGGCCCGCTACGAGGTGACCTTGCGGCTCACCGCCGAGGGAGCCGAGGCGCTCGCGGCGATGCGCCCGGGCTCGGAGCGGGAGCGCATCCGCGTGGGCACAGTGACGATCGACTTCGAGCGCCTCTCGATTGCGCTCTCTCAGCTCGTCCTGCTCGGCCGTGGGGCCGAGGTCCTGGAGCCACCGGAGTTGCGCGCCCGGCTCGGAGCACTCGCGAACGACCTGAGCGCTCTCTACGGAACGCGACCCCGATCCTGAGGCCTGACGGGTATGGCGGCACGCCTCCCCCGCCTCCGTAAGGCCCGGCCACAGCGCCTTCTCCCCTCACATTGTGACTGGCGGTAGCACCGACTGCCTGTGATAGGTTATCGGGGAAATCCGCTTTGGAAGATGGCCCTGCGCGTCGCCGATGTCATCGCCCGCGCGAGCCTTCCGGCCCCCGCCGCGAGCACCTCTGCCTGAGCCCCCTTGGAGATAGCATGGCCACCATCGTCATCACCCCCATTCCCGAGAGCGGACACCTCAACCCCACGCTGAAGCTCGCGAGAGATCTCCGGGCCCGCGGCCACCACGTCATCTACTGCGGCATCCGGGACCTGGAGGAGCGCGTACGGGCCCAGGGCTTCGAGTTCCACGTGGTGCTCGAGGAGGTCTGCCCCAAGGGCTACTTCGAGAACGCCGTCACCCTGGCCAGCACGCTGAAGGGAAAGGCGCTCAAGGCGTTCGCCCGCGAGGCCGCGCGGCGCGAGACGAAGGTGCTCCAGGCCATGCACGACGGAGCGCTGGATCAGGTCATCACCGGGCTGAAGCCGGACATCCTCATCTGCGACATCCTGTTCCCGCAGCCCGCGACGATCGCGCACGGCCTCGGCGTGCCCACCGTGCTGCTCAACACCAGCCTCCCCATGCGCCTGGATTACTCCAAGCCGCCCATGTTCTCCTTCATCCTCCCGGATGGCCGCCTGTTCACGAAGGTGGGCATCCGCTACGCGTGGCTGCGGTGGATGAACTCGATGCTGAAGCAGCGGATAAGGGTCGCGCTGGGGTACAACTCGCCGCAGCGCCTCATGCTCGCCCGGATCGCTCGCAGGTACGGCGTCCCGGACAGCCAGATGGATCTGCGCAGCATGAGCCCGGGCCCGCTCCTGCCGGAGATCATCCTGTGCCCTCGCGAGTTCGTCGACTTCGGCGAGCCCTGGAAGGGTGATTTCCAGTACCTGGAGCCCTCCGTCGACGTGCACCGGCAGGAGCCGGACTTCCCCTGGGAGCTCGTCCCCGAGGGCAAGCCGCTCGTCTATTTCTCCATGGGGAGCATGGCGTACAGCGAGGCCCGGGAGCGCAGCTTCCAGGAGGCCGCGCTCCAGGTGGCGGCCAGACGGCCGGACTGGACATGCGTGCTGAACGTGGGCCGCAAGACGGATCCGGCCACGCTGCACCAGAAGCACCCCAACGTCATCGCCGTCAGATCGGCGCCCCAGCTCAAGCTGCTCCAGCGGGCCTGCGCCATGGTGAACCACGGCGGCTTCAACACCGTGAAGGAGTGCATCTACTTCGGCGTGCCCATGGTGGTGATCCCCCAGAAGGTGGACCAGCCGGGCATCTCCGCGCGCGTGGTGTTCCACGGCATTGGAACCCGCATGCACCACTTCCAGCTCAACGGAGACACGCTGCGGGCCGCCCTGGAGGAGATCACCTCCAAGCCGGGCTACCAGCAGAACATCCAGCGGATGCAGGCCGTCTTCCGCGAGGCCGAGAAGAAGGCGAACGTCGTCGACTTCGTCGAGCGCCTCATCCGGTCCCCCCGGCCCCAGGCCACCTACCGCGCGCTGGCGGGGTGAGTCATTCCCGGGGGAGTCACTCCAGGGGGATGCTCACCTCGAGCACCCCCAGCCGGTAGGCGAACCCCACGCCGGGGAACTCCAGGCCCGCGCCGATTCCCACCTCCGCCAGCGACACCTGCATGCCCTCGTAGGTGAAGCGCAGCGGAGCGAGTTGGAGGCCCAACGCGTACGGCGGCACCACCGGCACGCTGGGATGAGCCGGCGTGAGGAACGTCAGCCGGTCTCCCACGAAGGTGGAGAGCGTCACGAGCACGGCCGGGGTGTACACGCCCCGACGCTGGATCCCCGCTCCCGCCCGCAGCACCACCGAGTTGCCCACCAGCATGTGGTAGGTGGCGTCCACCTGGAGGATGAAGCGCTCCTGGAAGGTGTCCCGCAGCCCCACGCCTCCGCCAATACCACCGGCGGTGCGCGTGTCGGAGAGGTACACCTGCGCTCCCGCCGGCAGATACACGGAGAACCGATGGCCCGCGAGCCAGGCCGGCGCGTTCGCGGCGGGCACGTCCCCACTCAGGGCCCCGGGCTCCTGGGCCCGTCCCTCGGCTCCAGCGAGCACCCCGAGCGCGAGGACAAGCGTACGGGCGCGGCTCATCGGGGACCTCCCGCCCAGAGCGCCACCGCCGCCAGCGAGACCTGGACCGCCTTGCGGAACATCTCCGGGTGCAGCGTGTCCACCGTGTCGGTGGGCCGGTGGTAGTGGGGGTTGCGGAAGTTGGCGGTGTCGGTGAGGAACATGGCGGGGTGACCCACCGCCCAGAGCGAGCTGTGATCGCTGCGCTGCAGGGCGCCGCCCATGGTGAACGTGCCATCCCGCGGCACCAGGATGGGGACCACCTTCATCAGCCCCAACCGCTCGTTGAGCGTGAAGAGCTCGGCGGCACGCGGGTGGGAGAGCTCGTCGGCGATGACCGTCAGGAAGTCGCCGGCCTCCGGGGTGGGCAGCCCGGGCATGGAGCGCTGGGAGCCGGGCGTGAAGTCGTAATACCCGATGCCGTCGAAGACGATGGAGCTGTAGATGCGCTCGCCCTTGATCGTGTCCGCGTACCGCAGGCTGCCGATCAGCCCGAGCTCCTCCAGGTCGAACCCGACGAAGCGGATGGTGCGGTCGAACTTGTACTGGGACAGGATGCGGGCCATCTCCACCATCGCCGCCGTGCCGGAGGTGTTGTCGTCCGCCCCCTGGTACACCGCGTCATAGTGCGCGCCCACGAGGATGATCTCCTCGGGATGCGTGACGCCGGGCAGCTCGGCGATGATGTTGGACGTCGTCAACGGCTCCGTCCCACCCGTCTGGTGTGAGATCCGCAGCCCCGCCGACTCGAAGCGCCGCTGGAGGATCTCCCCACTCAGCTTGCGCGTGAGCGAGCAGAGCGACGAGTTGGGAGACCGGCCCAGCAGGGCACAGTCCAACGGCTGCTCTTCCTTGCTCTTGCGGACGTTCGTCACCTCCACCACGAAGTCCATCAACCGCTGCTGCTCCACCTGCTCCACCAGCGGCCGGATCGCCTCCACCTGGGCGTTGTCGATCAGGGACTTGGAGCAGGACACGCTCCAGAGCGCACCCAGCAGGACGGGGACGAACACGAACAGCCGATTCATAGCGCGACTCCCAACCGCAGCAGACCCAGGTACAGGCGCGTCGTCACGCCCAGCGGCGGTGTGCTGGTACCCACCTGGAGCTCCATCGCGTTCACGAGGAACATGCCGAAACGGAAGCGCAGCGGCGAGGCATTCAGGGCCACGTACAACGGGCCCACGTCCGCGTCCTCCTGCTGGTAGAGCTGCACCGAGGGGAACGGGAGCCGCCGATCCAGCCTCGCGAAGCCGGTGAGCCCCAGCTCCGGCCCCACCGAGGGCTCCCAGAAACCGAAGCGCGCCGTCAGTTGCGCCTGGACGAAGAGCTCCCCCGGAAACCGGGCCTCGCTGACCGGCAGGCCCGTGCGCAACCCCCCGCCCAGACGCACCGCGCGCCAGAACCCCGAGCTCCCCACGCGCCGGTGATAGCTCACGTCCAACGTCCGGAAATCCACCGACTTCCGCAGGTATGAGCTGTAATTGAAGGTGGAGACTCCCAGTGAAATCTCGTTCCGGCCCGATTGGGCATGGGCCGTCCCCGCCGCCAGTAACAAAATCGTTACAACGTGCGTCCTCATCCAAGCGGGGGGCATGGTCGTGGCACGGCTCCTTGTGCGTCGTCAGGGGCCTGCTCGTATCACACTCGCAGTCACAGTGTCACCCGAGTCTCACTGGAATTTCACGGCTACGCAGGAAAACAGTGTTGTGCTAAGGATTGCGGCCCCACTGATCCCATCCGCAGCCGCCGCCCACCCACGGGGTGCGAGCGAAGGCTCAGCATGTGAGTCCAAGAGGCATCATGCGCATCCTCGCCGATACAACCGATCTCCAGGGTCGGTCCGGAACCCTTGTCGACATCCTCCAGGCCCGCGCCTCGGAGCATGCGGACCAGCGGCTCTACACCTTCCTCGGGGACGACGAGGGCGAGGAGCTCACGCTCACGTACGCGGAGATGGATCAGCGGGCGCGCCGGATCGCCGCGCACCTGCGACAGCACTCCAGCGCGGGCGAGCGCGCCATGCTGCTGTATCCGCCGGGGCTCGAGTACATCGCCGGCTTCTTCGGCTGCCTCTACGCGGGGCTGCCCGCGGTGCCGGCGTACCCGCCGGATCCCTCGCGCCTGGAGCGCACCCTGCCGCGGCTGCGGGCCATCATCCGGGACGCGGAGGCCTCGGTGGTGCTCACCACGGGCTTCATCGTGTCCATGGTGGAGGCGCTCTTCGAGCAGGCCCCCGAGCTGAAGGCATTGCAGTGGGTGGCCACCGACGAGCTGCCCGAGGGGCTCGAGGCGGGCTGGCGCCGGCCCGGGTTCGACGCGGGCTCGCTGGCCTTCCTCCAGTACACCTCCGGCTCCACCGGCACGCCCAAGGGCGTGATGCTGAGCCACGAGAACCTGCTCCACAACCTGAAGCACATCTCGCACGCCTTCCAGGTGGAGCGAGACAGCCAGGGCGTCATCTGGCTGCCGCCGTACCACGACATGGGCCTCATCGGCGGCATCCTGCAGCCGCTGTACGCGGGCTTCCCCGTGGCGCTCCTGTCGCCGCTCACGTTCCTGCGGCGGCCCGCCCGGTGGCTCCAGGCGGTGTCCCGCTTCGGCGCCACCATCTCCGGAGGCCCGAACTTCGCCTTCGAGCTGTGCGTCCGGAAGATGTCTCCCGAGGAGCGGGAGGGGCTGGAGCTGTCGCGCTGGAAGGTGGCCTTCTGCGGCGCGGAGCCCATCCGCCCGGAGACGCTGGATCGCTTCACCGAGGCGTTCGCGCCCCACGGTTTCCGCCCCGAGTCCGTCTACCCCTGCTACGGCCTGGCCGAGAGCACCCTCATCGTCTCGGGTGGCGCCGCCTCCACGCTGCCCATCCGCAAGGCGCTGGACGCGGCGGAGCTGGAGCGCAGCCGCGCGGTGACGGTCCGCGAGGGCCAGCCCGGCGCGCGCACCCTGGTCGGCTGCGGCCGGGTACTGCCGGACGGGGAGATCCTCATCGTGTCCCCCTCCACGCTCGAGCGCTGCCCCGATGGCGCCGTGGGCGAGCTCTGGCTCTCCAGCCCGAGCGTGGCGAAGGGCTACTGGCGCCGGCCGGAGGAGACGGAGCAGGCCTTCCACGCGCGCACCGCGGACGGCGCGGGCCCCTACCTGCGCACCGGTGACCTGGGCACGCTCATCGACGGCGAGCTCTTCGTCACCGGGCGGCTCAAGGATCTGATCATCCTCCGCGGCCGCAACCACTACCCGCAGGACCTCGAGCTCACGGTGGAGCGCAGCCACCGCGCGCTGCGGCCGGGCTGCGGCGCGGCGTTCGCCATCGAGGGCAGCGGCGGTGAGCGGCTCGTCATCGTGCAGGAGGTGGATCCGCGCAAGCTGCCGGAGAAGCTGGAGGAGGTGCTGGGGGCCGTGCGTCAGGCGCTCGCCGAGGCGCATGAGGTGCAGCTCCACGCGCTCGTGCTGCTCGAGCCCGGCAGCATCCCCAAGACGTCCAGCGGGAAGATCCAGCGCCGTGCCTGCCGCGAGGGCTTCCTGCAGCAGGCGCTCCGGCCGGTGTGGAGCTGGCACGAGGAGGCCGGGGAGTCCGGAGAAGCTCCCGCCGCCAGGTTGCCGCTGCCCGCGCCAGGCGCCTCGCCCGGTGAGCTCATGGCCTGGCTGCGCGCCATCGCCGCCGCGCGCCTGCGGGTCCGGCTGGAGGAGCTGGAGCCGGCCGAGCCGCTGACGCGCCAGGGTCTCGATTCGCTCGCGGCCGTGGAGCTGGCGCACGAGATCGAGCGGGCGCTCGGCGTGGTGCTGCCCATGGAGGCGCTGCTGCGCGGCCCGACCCTCGAGGAGCTGGTGCAACAGCTCGCGGGAAAGGGAGCCGCTTCGGAGGCCACCGTTGGCCAGCCCCTCGCGCGGGTGGAGCGCGAGAGGCCGCTGCCGCTCTCGTTCTCGCAGCAGCGGCTGTGGCTGCTGGATCAACTCGAGCCCGGGAGCCCGCTCTACAACATCGCCGCCGCCGTGGAGCTGGAGGGACGGCTCGAGCTGTCCGCGCTGGAGTGGGCCTTCGCGGAGACCGTCCGGCGCCATGAGGCGCTGCGCACGGTGTTCCCCGCCGACACCGGACAGCCCCGTCAGGCGATCTCCCCCGCCGCGCCCCTCCCCATCGCCCAGGTGGATCTGCGCGGCGTGCCCGAGGACGCCCGGGAGGCCGAGGCGAAGCGGCGCGCCGCCGAGGAGGCCCGAGCGCCGTTCGATCTGGCCCGTGGGCCCCTGCTGCGCGTCACGCTCCTGCGGACGGGCGAGCACCGGCACGTGCTGCTGCTGGTGATGCACCACATCGTCACGGATGGCTGGTCCATGTCCATCCTCGCGCGGGAGGTCGCCGCGCTCCATGGCGCCGCCGTGGCCGGCCGGCCCTCTCCCCTGCCGGAGCTGTCCCTCCAGTACGCGGACCACGCGGCCTGGCAGCGGGCGCGGCTCCAGGGCGATGCGCTCGAGTCCCGCCTGGCGTACTGGCGCGGCCAGCTCGCCGGGGCCCCGCCGCTGCTGGAGCTGCCCACGGATCACCCCAGGCCCCCGGTCCAGACGTACCGCGGCCAGACGCTCGGGTTCCTCCTGCCCGCGGCCCAGGTGGACGCGCTGAAGAAGGTGGGCCAGGAAGAAGGCGCCACGCTGTTCATGACGCTGCTCGCGGCGTTCCAGGTGCTGCTCCAGGGCTACTCCGGCCAGGACGACATCAGCGTGGGCACCCCCATCGCCGGCCGCAACCGCGCCGAGGTGGAAGGGCTCATCGGCTTCTTCGTCAACACGCTCGTCCTCCGCACCCGGTTGGGCGCCGGGCTCACCTTCCGCGAGCTGCTCGCCCGCGTGCGCCAGACGACGCTCGAGGCCTACGCCCACCAGGACGTCCCCTTCGAGAAGCTGGTGGAGGAGCTGCGGCCGGAGCGGCACCTCGGCAGGTCTCCGCTCTTCCAGGTGATGCTCGTCCTGCAGGGCGCGCCGGTGGCGGAGCTGGAGCTGCCGGGCGCCACCTCGCGCGTGCTCGAGCTGGACAGCGGCACCTCGAAGTTCGACCTCGCGCTCGCCTTCACCGAGACGCCGCGGGGACTCGAGGGCCGGCTGGAGTACAGCACCGATCTGTTCGAGCCGGACACCCTCACCCGGCTGATCGGCCACCTGCGCACCGTGATCGACGGCGTGGTGACCGATCCCGGCCAGCGGCTGGGAGCCTTGCCGCTGCTCACCGTCGAGGAGCGGCACCAGCTCCTGGAAGCACTGAACGACACCGGCCGCGAGCTCACCCGGGAGACCGGCGCCCACCGCCTCTTCGAGCGGCAGGTGGAGCGCACCCCGGACGCACCGGCCGTCTCGTCGGGAGCGCTGACGCTCACCTACCGGGAGCTCGATCAGCGCGCGAACCGGCTCGCGCGGGTCCTGCGCGCGCGCGGCGTGGGCCCGGAGACGGTGGCCGGCCTGTGCCTGAACAACTCCGTCGAGCTCGTGGTGGGCATCCTCGCCACCCTCAAGGCCGGCGGCGCCTGGGTCCCCCTGGATCCCTCGCTCCCCACGGAGCGGCTCGCCTTCATGCTCGAGGACACCGGGGCGCCCCTGGTGCTCACCGAGCGCCCGCTGGTGGAGCGGCTCGGTGACAGTCCCCGCGTGGTGCTGCTGGAGGCCCTGCGTGACGAGGAGGCCGCGCAGCCCGCCGGCCCGCTCGACGTGGACGTGGACGGCGACACCCTGGCCTACGTCATCTACACCTCCGGCTCCACCGGCAGGCCCAAGGGCACGCTGCTCACGCACCGGGGCCTGTGCAACACGGCCCTGGCCGCGGCCGGGGCCCACGGCGTGAAGCCGCACAGCCGGGTGCTCCAGTTCGCCGCCCCCGGCTTCGATGCCTCCGTCTGCGAGATCTTCTCCACGCTGCTCGGTGGCGCGCGGCTGTGCCTGGCCACCCGCGACGAGATGATGCCGGGAGAGCCCCTGCGCACGGTGTTGGAGCGCCAGGCCATCACCCACGTGACGCTGACGCCTTCCGTGCTCGCCCAGCTGGCTCCGGAGGGGATGCCGGCGCTGGAGACGATCATCTCCGCCGGAGAGGCCTGCACGCCGGAGCTCGTCTCCCGGTGGAAGCGCCCGGGCCGCACGTTGCTCAACGCCTACGGCCCCACCGAGGTCACCGTCTGCGCCACCCTGCGGCCGGACGTCTCCGCGCAGCGGCCCACCATCGGTTTCCCCTGGCCGAACGTGCAGGTGTATGTCCTGAGGGATCTGCGGCCCGTTCCCCCGGGCGTTCCCGGTGAGCTGTTCGTCGGTGGCGTGGGTCTGGCCCGCGGCTACCTGGGCCGCCCGGAGCTCACCGCCGAGCGTTTCGTCCCCCACCCCTTCAGTGATGAGCCCGGCGCCCGCCTGTACCGCACCGGGGACCTCGTCCGCTTCCTCCCCAACGGGGACCTGGAGTACCTCGGCCGCGCCGACAACCAGGTGAAGCTGCGCGGCTTCCGCATCGAGCTGGGAGAGATCGAGGCGGTGCTCGGGCGCAGGCCGGAGCTTCAGGACGTGGTGGTGGACGTCCGCGAGGAGACGCCGGGCGACAAGCGGCTGGCCGCCTACGTCGTCGCGAGGCCCGGACACGAGGTCCACGTGGGAGAGCTGCGCGCCTTCGTGAAGGCGTCGCTCCCCGACTACATGATCCCCTCGGCCTTCGTGACGCTGGAGGCGCTGCCGCTGACACCCAGCGGAAAGGTGGATCGCCGGGCACTGCCGGCCGTGGCCTGGTCCGGAACGGGCGAGCCCCCGGCCACGCCGCGCACGCCCATCGAGGAGGCCGTCGCGGGGCTCTGGTCGCAGGTGCTGCGCCAGGAGCAGGTGGGGCTCCACACGTCCTTCTTCGAGCAGGGAGGCCACTCGCTGCTCGCGGCGCAGGTCATCTCCCGGGTCCGCACGGCCTTCCAGGTCGAGCTGCCGCTGCGCGCCCTCTTCGAGGCTCCCACGGTCGCGGGCCTGGCCCGGACGATCGAGGCCGCGGTGCGCGCGCGCCAGGGCCTGCGGGTGCCGCCGCCCCAGCGGATGGCACGGCGGGAAGCCTCGCCGCTCTCGTTCGCGCAGCAGCGGCTGTGGCTCGTCGAGCAGCGCATGCCGGGCCATACCCTCTACAACATGCCCGGCCTGGCCCGGCTGGAGGGGCCGCTCGATGTGGCGGCGCTCGAGCGGAGCCTCGGGGAGCTCCTCCGCCGGCATGAGATCCTCCGGACGCGGTTCTCCGCGAGCGCGGAAGGGCCCGTCCAGACGGCCGCCCCGGCGGAGCCGCTGAAGCTGGCGCTCGTCGATCTGAGCGGGCTGCCGGAGGCGGAGCGCGAAGCGGAGGTGCTGAAGCGGGCCGATGCGGAGGCGCAGCGGCCCTTTGAGCTCTCCCAGGGGCCCCTGCTCCGGACGGCGCTGCTGAAGCTGGGCGAGCGCGAGCACGTGCTGCTGGTGACGATGCACCACATCGCCTCGGACGGGTGGTCCATCGGCCTGCTGCTGCGCGAGGTGGCGGCGCTCTACGAGGCCTTCTCCCGCGGGCAACCCACGCCACTGCCGGAGCTGCCGCTCCAGTACGCGGACTACGCGGTCTGGCAGCGCGGCTGGCTCCAGGGCGAGGCGCTGGAGACGCTGCTGGCGTACTGGCGTCAGCAGCTCGCGGGCGCACCGCGCGCCCTGGAGCTCCCCACGGATCACCCCCGTCCGGTGGTGCAGGGCTTCCGGGGCGCGAGCGTCCCGCTGCACCTGGGCGAGCCGCTGTCCCGTGCGCTCCGGGAGCTGAGCCGCCGCGAGGGCGTCACACCGTTCATGACGCTGCTGTCCGCCTTCCAGGTGCTGCTCTCCCGGTACTCGGGGCAGAGCGACCTCACCGTCGGCTCGCCCATCGCGGGCCGCAACCAGACCGAGCTGGAAGGGCTCATCGGCTTCTTCCTGAATACCCTCGTGCTCCGCGCGCGGACCTCGGAGGGCATGACCTTCCGCGAGCTGCTCGCCCAGGCGCGCCAGGTGACGCTGGAGGCCTATGCCCACCAGGATCTCCCCTTCGAGAAGCTGGTGGAAGAGCTGCAGCCCGAGCGCGATCCCAGCCGCTCGCCGCTGTTCCAGGTGTGGTTCGTGCTCAACGAGGAGCTGCCCGCGCTGGAGCTGCCCGGACTGACGCTCCGGCCCGTGGAGACGGAGATCCGGACCTCGCAGTTCGACCTCATCCTGTCGCTCTCCGAGGAGGCCCGGGGCTTCTCCGGAAGCCTGCGGTACAACTCCGGCCTGTTCGAGCCCTCGACGGCGGCCCGGATGGTGGAGCACCTCCGGACGCTGCTGGAGGGCATCGCCGCGAATCCCGGCCAGCGGCTGTCCCTGCTGCCGCTGCTGCCCGAGCACGAGCGCCGCGAGCTGCTGGTGGACTGGAACCGGACCGGCGTGGACGTCCCGCGCGGCGTCTGCGCCCACCACCTGTTCGAGCGCCAGGCCGAGCGCACTCCGGACGCCATCGCCGTGTCGTTCGAGGGACGTTCCCTGACGTACCGCGAGCTCAACCACTCCGCCAATCAACTCGCCCGCGCCCTGCGGCGCCGCGGCGTGGGCCCCGAGGTCGTCGTGGGCCTGCTGATGGATCGCTCGCTGGAGATGGTCATCGGGCTGCTCGGCATCCTGAAGGCCGGTGGCGCATACCTACCGATGGATCCCACCCTGCCCGCGGAGCGCCTGGAGTTCATGGCCGAGGACGCCTGGCTGGCGGTGATGGTGACGCGGCGCGAGCTGGTGGAGCCGCTCAACCTGCGCGTGGCCTACGTCCTGTGCCTGGATGAGGAGTGGGAGCGCATCGAGCGGGAGCCGGGCGGCAACGTGGAGAGCGGCGTGGGAGAGGACAACCTCGCCTACGTCATCTACACCTCCGGCTCCACCGGCAAGCCCAAGGGCACCCTGCTCCACCACCGGGGCCTGTGCAACACCGCCCTGGCGGCCATCGACGCGCACGGCGTGCGGCCGGACAGCCGGGTGCTCCAGTTCGCCGCGTCCGGCTTCGACGCCTCCGTGTGCGAGGTGTTCTCCACGCTCCTCGCTGGCGCCCGGCTCTGCTTGGCCCCGCGCGAGGCGCTCATGCCCGGAGCCCCCCTGCTGGCGACGCTGCGGGAGCAGCACATCACCGCCGTCACCCTCACCCCCTCGGTGCTGGCGCAGCTGGAGCCCGAGGGACTGCCCGCGCTGGAGACGGTGATCTCCGCGGGTGAGGCCTGCTCGCCGGAACTGGTGCGGCGGTGGAAGCCCGGCCGGCGCTTCCTCAACGCCTACGGCCCCACGGAGGTGACGGTCTGCGCCACCATCACCGCGGAGGTTGATCCGAAGCGGTTGAGCATCGGCCGCCCGTTCCCGAACGTGCGGCTCTACGTGCTGGGCCCGGCGCTGGAGCCGGTGCCGGTGGGCGTGGTGGGAGAGCTGTACGTGGGCGGCGTGGGCCTGGCGCGCGGCTACCTGGGACGGCCGGAGCTGACCGCCGAGCGCTTCATCCCCGATCCCTTCGGCACGGCGCCCGGCGAGCGGCTGTACTCGACGGGAGACCTCGTGCGCTACCTGCCGGACGGGAGCCTCGAGTTCCTCGGGCGCCGGGACGGCCAGGTGAAGATCCGCGGCCACCGCATCGAGCTGGGTGAGGTGGAGGAGGCGCTGCGCCGCCACCCCGGCGTCCGCGAGGCCGCCGCGGCGGTGCATGAGCTCGCGGGCGAGAAGTCGCTCGTCGCGTACGCCGTCGTCTCCGGCGAGGAGGCGCCGACCATCGAGTCGGTGCGCAAGCGGCTGGGAGATGCGCTGCCCGCGTACATGGTGCCCGCCGCGCTGGTCGTGCTGGACGCGCTGCCGCTGACATCCAGTGGAAAGCTCGATCGCCGCGCGCTGCCCGCGCCGGGTGGGGAGCGGCCGCGTCTGGAGAAGGCGTTCACCGCGCCCCGCACGCGCGTGGAGGAGTTGCTGGCCTCCGCCATCGCCGAGGTGCTGGGCTTGGAGAGCGTGGGCATCGACGATGACTTCTTCCACCTGGGCGGAGACTCCATCCGCAGCATCCAGGTGGTCGCGCGGTGCCGCGAGCGGGGCCTGGAGATCACGATCGCGGATCTGCTCCAGCGTCAGAACGTCCGCGGCCTGGCGGAAGTGGCCCGGAGCCTCGACGCGGAGGTGCTGGAGCCCGGAGGAGATCAGCCCTTCGGCCTCATCTCCGAGGCGGATCGCTCGCGGTTGCCCGCGGACGCGGAGGATGCCTACCCGCTGGCGGTGCTCCAGGCGGGCATGCTCTTCCACAGCGAGCTCAACCGGGAGCTGGCGCTGTACCACGACACGGTGAGCCTCCACCTGGAGCTGCCCCTGGACGTCCCCGCGCTCCAGCAGGAGCTCGCCCGGATGGGCCGGCGCCACACGGTGCTGAGGACCACGTTCGACCTGAGCCGCTACGGCGAGCCGCTCCAGGTGGTGCACCGGGAGCTGGAGATTCCCCTCCAGGTGGAGGATCTGCGCCACCTGTTCCCGTCCGACCAGGACGCGTTCCTGGACACGTGGCTCGAGCCGGAGCGCGCCCGTCCCTTCGACTGGGAGCGCTCGCCGATGCTGCGGTGCACCGTCCACCGGCGCTCGGACACCACCCTCCAGTTCACCCTCACCTCGCACCACGCCATCCTGGATGGCTGGAGCAGCGCCGTGCTGCTCAGCGAGCTGCTCGGGGGCTACGTGGCCCGCCTGAAGGGTGAGACGCTGGAGCCCGCTCCGCTGGCCGCGTCCTTCCAGCAGTTCATCGCGCTGGAGCGCAAGGCACTCCGCTCCAAGCCCGGCGAGCGGTTCTGGAAGGAGCTGCTGCGCGACCGCGCCGCCGCTTCCTCCTGGAGTGGCAAGCGCCGCCAGGAGCTGGAGGCGTTCCGGCTCCACCCGCTCCGCATCCCCACCTCGCTCCAGGAAGCGCTCTCGCGCGTGGCCCGGACGGCCGGGGTCCCCATCAAGAACGTGCTGCTCGCCGCGCACCTGCGCGTCATGAGTCTGCTGGAAGGCAGCACCGACGTCGTCACCGGCCTCACCACCAACGGCCGCCCCGAGGTCCGCGACGCGGAGCGCACCCTCGGCCTGTTCCTCAACAGCCTCCCCTTCCGCCTGCGGCTCGAGGGCGGCACGTGGATCGAGCTCATCCAGGCCGTGGCCGCGCGGGAGCAGGAGATGCTCCCCCACCGCCGCTACCCGATGGCCACCCTGCAGCGGCAGCTCGGCGGGCAGTCCCTGTTCGAAACGATGTTCACGTTCGTCCACTTCCACGTCGCCAGTGGGCTGACGCGGCTCGAGGGCATCCGCCTGGTGGACGAGATGCGGACCATCGCGTGGGTGGAGATGCCGCTGGGCGTCACCTTCAGCATGGATCCGGAGTCCTCCGAGCTCCTCCTCGGCCTGCGCAGCAACGGAGAGCCCCGGGAGGGACTGACGCTGGAGCGGCTCGCGGGCTACTACCTGCGCACGCTGGAGACCCTGGCGCTCACGCCGCACGCTTCCTACGCCTCGGCGCCGTTGCTCGACGAGACGGAGCGGCACCAGGTGCTGCGGGAGTGGAACGGAGAGCGGAGTGGAAGGCCGTCCGCGCAGGCGTGCTTCCACGAGCTGTTCGAGGCCCGGGTGGACGCCCACCCGGAAGCGCTCGCCGTGGTGGCCGAGGAGTCCCGGTTGAGCTACGGGGAGCTGGATCGCCGCGCCAACCAGCTCGCGCGCTTCCTGCGGACGCGGGGCGTGGGTCCCGAAACGCCGGTGGGCCTGTTGCTGGAGCGCTCGGTGGAGGCGCTGGTGGGGATGCTCGGCATCCTCAAGGCCGGAGGGGCCTACGTGCCGCTGGATCCGGCCCATCCCGCCGAGCGGCTCCGTGGAATCCTCGAGGACTCCGGAGCCCGCGTGGTGGTGACGTCGCGTGCGCTCACCGCCACGCTGGAGGGCTATGACGGGCGGCTCGTCCGGCTGGACGAGGAGGCGGAGGCGCTCGCGCGGGAGAGCGGCGCCCGCCCGGGCCGCACCGCCTCGCCGGACAACCTCGCCTACGTCATCTTCACGTCGGGCTCGACCGGCCGGCCCAAGGGCGTGGCCATCGAGCACCGGCAGCTCCTGCACTACGTGGAGGGCGTCACCGGCCGGCTGGAGCTGCCAGCGGGCGCGAGCTTCGCCTCGGTGTCCACGCTCGCGGCGGATCTCGGCCACACGGCCATCTTCCCCACGCTGCTGAACGGCGGGGCGCTGCACCTGGTCTCCCAGGAGCGGGCCATGGATCCCGCGCGCCTGGCCGAGTACTTCGAGCGCCACGCGGTGGACTGCCTGAAGATCGTCCCCTCACACCTGGGAGCGCTGCTCTCGGCGCCCACGCCCGAGCGCCTGCTGCCGCGCCAGCGTCTGGTGCTGGGCGGTGACGCGTCGAGCTGGGAGCTGGTGGATCGGGTCCACGCGCTCGCGCCCCGGTGCGAGGTCTTCAATCACTACGGCCCCACCGAGACGACGGTGGGTGTCGTCACGCACCGGGTCCCCTGGAGCCAGGACGAGCGGCTGTCCGCGGGCGTGCCGCTGGGACGGCCGCTGCCGGACACGGAGCTCTACGTCCTCGATGCCCACCTCCAGCCGGTTCCGGTGGGCGTGCCGGGCGAGCTGTACATCGGAGGCCGCGGCGTGGGCCGTGGCTACCTCGGACGGCCGGAGCTGACGGCCGAGCGGTTCATTCCGGATCCGTTCAGCGCGGTGCCCGGCGCCCGGCTGTACCGGACGGGAGATCGGGCGCGCCACCTGAAGGACGGCACCCTCGAGTTCCTCGGGCGCGTGGACTTCCAGCTGAAGATCCGCGGCTTCCGCATCGAGCTGGGTGAGATTGAAGCCGTGCTGCGGCGGCACCCGGCCGTGCGGGAGGCCCTGGTGGTGGCCCGCGAGGATGCACCGGGAGACAGGCGCCTGGTGGCGTACGTGGTGCCGGGAGCGGGCGGAACGTTGGACGCCAGTGCGCTGCGCCACCACCTCGCGGAGCGGCTGCCCGAGTACATGGTGCCCTCCGCGCTGGTGCCGCTGGAGGCGCTGCCGCTGACCCCGAATGGCAAGGTGGATCGGCAGGCGCTGCCCGTGCCGGACGCGACGCCCGGGCACGAGCGCGCCTTCGTCGCGCCCCGGACGCCCACCGAGGAGCTGCTCGCCGGCATCTGGCGCGAGCTGCTGGGGAGCGAGCGGATCAGCCTCCACGACAACTTCTTCGAGCTGGGAGGCCACTCGCTGCTCGCCACCCAGGCCACCTCGCGCATCCGCGGCGCCTTCCAGGTGGAGCTGCCCGTGCGGGCGATCTTCGACGCGCCCACGCTGGCCGGGCTCGCGTCGCGCGTGGACGCCGCCGTGCAGCTCGGAGCGGGACTGAGGGCTCCGCCCTTGGCGCGCCTGCCTCGCGGCGGGCCGATGCCCGTGTCCTTCGCGCAGCAGCGGCTGTGGTTCCTGGAGCAGCTCCAGCCGGGCGGCGCGCTCTACAACACGCCCGCGACCGTGCGGATCGAGGGCGAGCTGGATGTCGCCGTGCTGGAGCGCGCCATCAACGCGCTCGTCCAGCGGCATGAAGCGCTGCGGACGAGCTTCGCCGACGCGGCGGGTGAGCCGCGGCAGCAGGTCCTCCCGGAGCAGACGATCCAGCTCCGCCGGGTGGATCTGCGCGCCATTGTCCCGGCCACTCGGGACGAGGAGATCCTGCGCCACGTCCGCGAGGAGGTGCAGCGGCCCTTCGATCTCCGGAGCGGCCCGATGCTGCGGATCTCCCTGCTGGAGCTGGAGCCGCGCGTCCACGTGATGGTGATGGTGATGCACCACATCATCTCGGATGGTTGGTCCACGTCGATCTTCATCCGCGAGGTGGCGGCGAGCTACTCCGCGTTCTCACGTGGCGAGGCGCCCGTCCTGCCGGAGCTGCCCATCCAATACGCCGATTACGCGGCCTGGCAGCGCGGTTGGTTGCAGGGAGAGGCACTCGAGGCCCAGTTGTCGTACTGGCGCCAGCAACTCGCCGGCATCCCCGCCGCGCTCGAGCTGCCCACCGACCATCCGCGTCCGGCGGTGCCTGGTGCTCGCGGCGCACGCCTCTACCGTGTGCTCCCGCGTGAGCTGCTGGAGCGGCTCGGCGGCTTCGCCCAGCGCGAGGGTGTCACGCCCTTCATGGTGCTGCTGGCCGCCTTCCAGGCCCTGCTCTCGCGCTACTCAGGCCAGCTCGACATTCCCGTCGGCACCGACATCGCCAACCGCAACCGCTCCGAGACCGAGGGCCTCATCGGCTTCTTCGTCAACCAGCTCGTGCTCCGCTCGAAACTGGAGGGCAATCCGTCCGTCCGTGACTTCCTCGCCCGCGTCCGCGAGACCACCCTGGGCGCCTACGCCCACCAGGACCTGCCCTTCGAGGAGCTCGTCAAGGCGCTCAACCCCGAGCGCAGCACCAGCCGCTCTCCCCTCTTCCAGGTCAAGCTGACGCTGCAGAACGAGCCGCTGCCGTCGCTGGACATGTCCGGTCTGACGATCCGTGCACTGCCGCTCGACGCGGGCGTGGCGCGGCACGACCTGACGCTCTTCTGCCGCGAGGGCGACGAAGGCCTGCACTGCAATTGGGAGTACAGCACGGACCTGTTCGAGGGCCCCACGGTGGAGCGCATGGCGGGCCACTTCCAGCGCCTGCTGGAGGAGATGCTGGCCCATCCGCAGCGGCCCGTGTCCACCCTCTCCCT
>NZ_DBNGVP010000157.1:0-35859 GCF_057119385.1 Archangium sp.
AGGCGGTGGGAGGAACGGGGCTGAGGGTGATGATGCTGGCGGCCAGCATGGGAGTGGCCAGGGGCCTGCCCGAGGTGCCACAAGGAGGACTCGGGGCGCTGTTGCGTGTGCCCCGGTACTCCTTGCCGGAGGGCATGACGCTCAACGGTGCGGCGGCGGTGCAGATGGCGGCCGATGGCACCATCGTGGTGACGGGCGCGGCGGCGGGCACGGCGGCTTCCGCCGTGGGAAGCGCCTGCACGGATGGGACCGAGAGCAAGGCGGGCTACCACTGGCACCACCTGGCGACGAACAAGAACGAAATCTCGGATCTGTCTGGTGGCCCCTGGACACCGTTGTTCGAGTGGCTCTTCACGAAAGCGGGGATGAGCCTGGACGCGAAGGAGAACCTCGTCTACCTCAAAGGACATAAAGGTCCCCATCCTGCGGAGTACCATTCGGATGTTTATCGGAGGCGTGCAGAGGCGCTCGCAGGTTGCCGGACTGTTGCGCAATGCAGGAGCAGCCTGTTGAGAGAGCTCAAGAGGCTTGCGGACGAGGTTTGTACTCCTGGATCCGAACTTCACCAATGGGTGACGAAGCCCTAGTCGGACAGCGGGAGAAGCGCATGGCGCGATATTTCGATTTGATGGACGACAGGCAATCGCTCTCTCGTTGGCACCTGGGCACTCCTGTTGACGAGCAGGGGCAGGAACTCGACCCCTGGCAGTTCAAGGAGGGGCGCTGGCTCGAGTTGGGATGCGTACCGCGATTCCCACTCGATGTTCGCGGAGATCCGCTGGATTACTGCTGGGCCGCTTTCTCCATTCCTGTAGTCCATGGACGAGTCGTCCAACTCTTCGAGCAGTTGGGTGTCCGGGATGTGCAGTTCATCCCCGCGCAAGTCGAGGGGCGTGAAGGGCCCTATTTCATCCTCAACGCGCTGAGCATCATCCGGTGTATCGACGATGCCAGGAGCAGGCGGGTGGAATACTGGAGGCCCGAGGATGAGCGTCCCGACAAACTGGGGCAGTACCGGGTTGTGTCCGGCATGCGCATTGACCCGTCCAAGGTGGGCGATGCCCGTGTGTTCCGGCCCTGGGGTTGGCGGGTAGCCCTCATCGTCTCCGAGGACCTCAAGCAGGCCATGGAGGCCGAGGGCATCACCGGCACACGGTTCATCGAGGTGTGATGCCCGCCTGGCCGGAGAGCGCTGGAGCGGGAGCCCTGTGCCCTCGCCCGGCTTCGGGGTGAGCCACCTCCCGTGCTTCTGGTAGAAGTCGGGCGGCATGAACACTCCCGAGACCTCCGGCATCGTCCTCAGCGCGGCGGTGATGACCAAGGACAGCCTGCGCACCCTGAAGGACTGTCTCGACTCGCTCGACTTCTGTGACGAGATCGTCGTCGTGGATGACCACTCCACCGATGGCACCTGGGAGTACCTCCAGTCCCGCGGTGGCAAGGTCCGCGCCTTCCAGCGCAAGCTCGACACCTTCGCCTCGCATCGCCGGGCCCTGTGCGCGCAGGCGCGCGGCCAGTGGGTCCTCATCGTCGACGCCGACGAGAAGGCCATGCCCGGTCTGGGCGAGGAGATCCGCGAGCTCCTGCGCCGCGGCCCCCAGCACGATGCCTACCACGTCCCCCAGAAGAACCTCCTCCCGAGCCACTGGCCCAGGCCGGTTCATTTCTGGATCTCCCAGAAGCGCCTGCTCCGGCTGGGCAAGGTGAGCTGGGCCGACTCGGAGTGGATCCACGTGCCCGCCCTCCACGAGGGCAAGGCGGGCCGGTTGAAGCACGGGCTGCTGCACCGCTCGTACGACTCGGTCTCGCACCTGTTGCGCAAGCAGGTCAGCTACGCCCAGAGCGGCGCGAAGCACTTCCACTCGCGCGGACGCCGCGCCTCCATGCTGCGGGCGTGCACCCACTCCGTGGGAGCCTTTCTCAAATTCTATCTTTTCAAGGGCCTGTTCCGTTTCGGCATGGGCGGACTCACGGTCGCCACGGCGCTCTCGTTCCACTCCTTCGCCAAGTACGCGCTCCTGTGGGAGCTGGGCTCCGGCGTCCCCGAGGGCGAGCGCAAACTGGTGCCGGGCGACCGGGTGACCTAATCTCCGAGGTCGGCTGGCGCGGCCCGCTCCACGAGGAGGGTTCCGCCCGGCCTCGGAGGGTGGATGGAGCTGGTACCCCTGCATGGATGGAACCTGTCACCGAAACAGGCGGTGGCACTGCAGCGGGAGCTGCGCGAGCGTCTGATATTGCGTCCGCCCCCGGGGCTGAAGGTGGAGCGGGTGGCGGGCGCGGACATCTCCATGAGCCGTGGCGAGGACACCGCGTACGGAGGCATCGCGGTGTTGGACGCGGGCACGCTGGAGCCCGTGGCCCAGGTGAGTGTCGCGGTGAAGCTGCGCTTCCCCTACGTGCCGGGGCTGTTGTCCTTCCGGGAGCTGCCGGTGCTCTCGGAGGCGTGGGCCCGGCTGAACGTGCGGCCGGACGTGCTCATCTTCGACGGACAGGGCACGGCGCATCCCCGGCGCTTCGGGCTCGCGTGCCATGGCGGGCTGTTGTTCGGCGTGCCCTCCATCGGGTGTGCCAAGTCGCTGCTGGTGGGCGGGCACGGGCCGCTGGGCGCCGAGCGCGGCTCGGTGGCGGAGATCACCCACGCGGGCGAGGTGGTGGGCATGGCGGTGCGCACGCGCCCCAACGTGCTGCCCGTCTACGTCTCGCCGGGGCACATGATGGACCTGCCCACGGCGGTGGAACTGGTGCTGCGCGTCACGTCCCGCTACCGCGAGCCCGAGACGACGCGCCATGCCCACCGCCTGGTGAACGAGGTGCGCCGCTCGGCGAAGGGGCCGTAGCCCACGGACGTCTCAGTGCAGCAGGGCCTCGGGCCGCGTCTCGGCCACGGTGCGCACCTGCCGGGTGAGGATGTCGTTGAACCTGCCGGGCTCCTCGAAGGGGGGCGAGTGTCCGGAGTGCTCGAACCAGAGCAGCGTCTTGCGCGGGGCCTCCAGCTTGTCGAAGTAGCGCACGGCCAGCTCCGAGGGCGTCACGTGGTCCTCGCGCCCGAGCAGGAACCAGACGGGCACCTCCAGCCGGGGCACCTGGGCCTCCAGGTCCAGCCCGGCCAGCTGCGGGTACACGCGGGGGAACGTCTCGCGCATGCCGAGGAAGAAGCGCACCTTGTCGCGCAGCGAGTACTCGGGCGCGGTGAGCACCGAGGAGAACAGCTCGGGCATCAGTCCCCGGCGGCCGGCATGGCGGCCCGCGAGCGAGTACAGCGTGAGGTAGCGCTGCGCCATGTCGCGGCCGGTGTAGGGCGGCGGGCCGATGCGCGCCAGCCGCGCGAGGGCCCGGTAGTCCCCGTAGCGCATGGCCAGCTCGTAGGCGCGCAGGTGGCTGACGGTGTCGTTCTCCAGGAAGTTCACCTGCTGGCCCGTGCCCACGTATGCGTGGACGCGCTCGGGGCGGCGTTGGGCCAGCAGCACGCCGAGGATGCTGCCCCACGAGTGGCCCACGATGAACACCTTCCGCTGGGAGAAGCGTGTCGTCAGCAGCTCGAGCAGCTCGCTGGCGTCGGAGACGAACTGGTCCACCGTGAGGCCCTCCGGGTCCTTCCGGGCGGAGTAGGACCTGGCGGCGCCGCGCTGGTCCCACTGCACGACGAGGAAGTGCTCCTCCAGGGGCGCGTTGAAGTGGCGCACCCAGGCCATCTCGGAGGCGCCGGGGCCTCCCGACAGGTAGAGCAGCAGCGGGTTGTGGAGGCTCCGTCCGCGAATCAGCAGCCACTGCTCCACGCCGCCGAGCCGCACCTGCTCCAGCGAGGCGATGCCCTCGGACACGGGCCGTCCCCGCGCGTCACGGAGCCGGGGCGTGGAGCCCTGGCTGCTCCATAGCCGGGCGCCCAGGGCCACGAGTGGAAGCCCTATTCCCGCCCCAGCGAGGATGCGTCGGGTCGAACGTTCCATGTCACTCCTCCTCGCCTCCAAAGCTAGTCACGCAGCCGCCTGCCCCCGGAGGCCGCTGGCCTGCCTGGCACCCGGCTTCCGCGCTCAGGAGGAGACGCTGAGGACGAGCAGGACGGCCAGGCTCACCAGGCTCTCTCCGGCGATGAGGCCCGAGGCCAACGGCACCGTGACGACATCCGCGAGCGTGGGCCTCGCGCGGGCCAGGAGCGCCGCGGCCGCCGAGCCCAGGAAGATGGACAGGGAGGTGGAGGCGGGCAGCACGAAGGCGATGCCCAGGCCAATGGGTGAGGGGATGAAGCGCCGGGCGGATTCGGGGGCGAAGCGCTCCAGCAGGACGAGCCCCACGCCCAGCAGCGCGCCCGCGAGCGCACTCCAGCGCGACACCTCCGGCAGGCCTCCCAGTCCCGAGGAGAGCACGCGCGCCACGCCGGCCACGATGAAGCCGGAGGGAGCGGGGAAGCGTTCCTCGGAGACGGCCGAGACATCCGGCACGAGCAGGTAGAAGACGGGGACGATGAGGGCCGAGCCGACGACGCAGCCCCAGAGCTGGGCGAGGAACGTCTGCCGGGGCGCGGCGCCGAGCAGGGTGCCCGACTTCACATCGGTGAGCAGGTCCGCGCTGGAGGCGGCGATGTTGCCGGAGAGGCTCGCCGCCACGGTGTTGGCCAGCATGTTGCCCGGCATGAGGATGCCGAAGGCGAGCTGCGCCACGTGGCCCAGCGGCCCCGAGGGCGTCATGTCCGTCTCGCCCGTGGCGCGGCACGCCACCGCCGCGAGCGCGAAGGAGAGCAGCACCCCCAGCAGGCCGAGCGGGAAGGGAAGGTCGAAGGCCACCGCGCCCACCGTGGCGAGTCCCAGCGAGAGCAGCACCACCCCGGCGAGGAACCATGTGCGGGGGACGTCCGTGGACTCGGGCAGCTCACCGGGGGCGCGGCGTGCGCCGAGCAGCGCGCCGAACGTGCGCCGCAGCAGGCCCCGCTGGAGCGCCAGGTGGGTGAAGGAGGCGCTCGTCACCAGCGCGGCGCCGGGCCACATGCTCCACTCGAGGATGCCGTAGTAGCCCATCTCCTTCAGGAGCCCGTGCCCGTGCAGCCAGGGGGCGAGCCCTCCGTAACACACGAGCGCGCCGAGCAGCAGCGAGGCCCCGGTGCGTAGGCCCACGAGGGCGCCGGTGCCCAGTGGCAGGAGCATCAGCTCCACGGAGAAGGTCAGCTCCGTCAGCGGCACGCCGAGCAGCGCACCCGGCAGCGTGAGCGTGACGGGGATCAGCTGGAGCCCATCACGCGCGAACGCGAGCACTCCGGCCCCGAGCGCTCCGAAGCCGAGGGCCCGTGCGCCCCCGCGGCCCGCGGAATCCCCGGCGTGCAGCGAGCGCGCCACCGAGGCCGCGGCCATGCCCGAGGGGAAGGGCAGGGGCTCGTGGCGGATGAAGGCGCGCTGCATGGGCAGGGCGAGGACGACGCCGAGCGCGGAGCTGAGCAGTGTCCACAGCAGCAGGGCCCACATCGGCGGGTGGTGGCCGGCGAGCAGCAGCCAGGCCACGCTGGCGGTCACCAGGGTGCCACCGGTGGAGTAGCCCGCGGAGGAGGCGGCGGACTGCATGGCGCTCGTCTCGCGGAGGCTGAGGGGCGGGCCGAAGCGTGAGGCGCTCAGCCGCGAGAGGGTCCGCTGCAGGCCGAGCCCGACGACACAGGCGATGAGGGCGGCGGGGAAGGCCAGGCCCGTCTTCAACCCCACGTAGAGGTTGGACAGACACATGAGCGCGCCGATGAGGCTGCCGAGCGCGAGCGCGCGCGGGGTGAGGGCCGAGGGGGGCTCTCCCACTCGGGGCGTCTCCGCTTCGGGGACGGCGGGTGCCGCCTTGGCTTCGTCTCTCGCTGCGCCCACCTGCATAGGTCTCCAGGATACCGCCCGGGCCGGGTGTCCCGAAATCCACTCCGCCTGGCTCCTGGAGGACAGGCGGGCGGGCGGCGTCGTCCCGGGGGCTTAGACGCCGGGCCGCAGCTTCTCCAACCCGGCGAGCACGGCCTTCAGCTCGGGCGTCTCCAGCGCCTTGTGCACCGAGGCGAAGAACTCCGAGAGGTCCCCCGCGCCCTGGTGCTCGTAGATGGTGGCCTGGAAGCCCATCTCCAGCCGGTCCACCTGGCGCACCAGCCGGGCCTCGAAGGAGGTGCCGTGCTCGTACTCCCGCCACAGCGCGAGGTACTCGGCCCCGCGCGGCAGCTTGGCGAGGATCCGCTCCACGGCCTCCTGCTCGCGCTGGAGCTTCTCCTCACGGCTCACCGGATCATGGGGGGTGATGTCCCCGGCATAGGCTTCGCCCAGGTCATGCAGGAGCGCGATGCGCACCACCTTGGAGGCATCCGCCTCGGGGAAGTAGCTGTCGGCGAGGAACAGGCTCAGCAGCGCCACGCCGAAGGAGTGCTCGGCGACACTCTCACAGCGCTCCCGGGCGATTCCCACGCGCAACCAGCCCTGGCGGTAGAGCTGCTTGAGGTGGTTGAGCTCGAAGTACGCCTCGATGAGGGCGAGGGTGCTCCGGCCCTGGAGGAACGCGACGGGGGCGGCGGCCTTGGTCTGCATGGGCCGGCATGGTAGCGCGTAGACCTTTTGGGGCGGGCCGTCCGTTGATGGGGACATGACGCTCGCCGCCGCGCTCCCCCGCGACCCGCGCTACCTTCAAATCGCCTTCCTCTCCTGCTTCCTGGTGGCGGGCGTGGGGTGGCTGGGCTTCGACGTTCCCGTCTGGCAACCGCCCCTCATCATGCTCACCTCGTGCCTGACGCAGTGGGCCATGACGCGCCTGTTCCGGGCACCGCCGGTGGGGTACCTCTCGCCGCTCATCACCTCGTTGGGGCTGTCGCTGCTGCTGCGCACCGATGCCTTCTGGGTGGGGCCCTTCGCCGCGGCGGTGGCCATCTCCAGCAAGTTCGTCCTGCGCGCGCGCGGCAAGCACCTCTTCAACCCCACCAACCTGGGCCTGGTGGTGGCCATGCTGCTCACCTCGCACGCGTGGTGCTCGCCCAGCCAGTGGGGCCACAGTGGCGCGCTGCTGGGGTGGTTCGCGGCGTTCGGCCTCGCGGTGGCGCACCGCTCGTTCCGCTCGGACGTGAGCCTGGCCTTCCTGGGCGCGTGGGTGCTGCTCAAGGCGGCCCGCATCTTCTACCTGGGCGCGCCCTGGGCGAGCCTCCAGCACCAGCTGTCCGCCGGTGGCCTCATCCTCTTCACCTTCTTCATGATCTCCGACCCGAAGACGACGCCGGACCACCGCGTGGGCCGTGTCCTCTATGCCGTCTGCGTGGCCGGGCTCGGCTTCTTCATGCTGCACGGCCTGTGGTGGCAGAACGCGCTCCTCTGGGCGCTCTGCCTCGTCTCTCCCCTCACTCCCCTCATCGACCGGGTCCTGCCCTCGGGCCGCTTCCAGTGGCCGGGAGGCGGGGCTCCGGAAAGGAACGACGCATGCGTTTCCGTGTCCTCGCAGCCGGCCTGACGGCTGGATTCCTGACGCTCGCCGCGCCCGCCGCCGAGGCCTTCTGTGGCTTCTACGTGGGCAAGGCCGACTCGAGCCTCTTCAACGAGGCCTCGCAGGTGGTGCTGGTGCGCGATGGCGAGCGCACCGTGGTCACCATGTCCAACGACTACAAGGGCCAGCTCACCGACTTCGCGCTGGTGGTGCCGGTGCCGGTGGTGCTCGAGCGCGAGCAGATCCACGTGGGCGAGCGCAAGTACGTGGAGCGGTTGGATGCGTACTCCGCGCCGCGGCTGGTGGAGTACTTCGACGAGGATCCGTGCGCCCCGCAGCTGGCGTACGAGGATGCCGTGCCGATGATGGCCCCTACGGCCGCGGGGGCTCCGATGGACGCGGTCCGGCGCAAGAGCCTGGGCGTGACGGTGGAGGCCGAGTACACCATTGGCGAGTACGACATCGTCCTGCTGTCGGCCAAGGAGTCGTCGGGGCTGGAGACGTGGCTGCGCGAGAGTGGCTACAAGATTCCGCCGCGCGCCGCGAAGGCGCTCGAGCCGTACATCAAGCAGGACATGAAGTTCTTCGTGGCCAGGGTGAACCTGAAGGAGCACAAGGCGAAGGGCTTCAACTACCTGCGGCCGCTGCAGATGGCCTACGAGTCGAAGAAGTTCATGCTGCCCATCCGCCTGGGCATGGCGAACGCGAAGGGGCCGCAGGACCTGGTCATCTACGCGATGACGCGGACGGGCCGGGTGGAGTCCTCCAACTACCGCACGGTGAAGATTCCCAGCGACATGGACATCCCCGTGTTCGTGAAGGACGAGTTCAAGCAGTTCTACCCGGCGCTCTTCGAGAAGGCCCACGCGCGCGAGGAGAAGCGTGCCCTCTTCACCGAGTACGTCTGGGACATGGGGTGGTGCGACCCGTGCGCGGCGGATCCACTGAGCCCGGAGGAGCTGAGGGCGCTCGGGGTGTTCTGGCTGGACGGGCAGAACGGCAACATGGGGGGAGGCTCCCAGGTGGTGCTCACGCGGCTGCACGCGCGCTACGACGGAGAGCACTTCCCCGAGGATCTGGTGTTCCAGGAGACGAGCGACCGGCAGAACTTCCAGGCGCGCTACGTGCTGCGGCACGCCTTCAAGGGGGCGCTGGCGTGCGAGGCGGGCAAGCAGTACCTGCGGGAGCTGGACAAGCGGCACCAGCGGGAAGCGGAGACGCTGGCGAACCTCACGGGCTGGGACCTGGGCACCATCTCCAAGAAGATGGGAGACGACGCGCCCGGGAAGAAGGCTGGGGGCGGCAAGGCGCCGGAGCCCTGGTACAAGCGCCTCTGGCAGTGAGCCGCGCGGTCATGAGCCAGGCCAGAGGGCCGTGTTCCACCTGGGCCTGGTCCTGTTGCCCGCCCTCCTGAGGCGCTGAGGGCCGCTGGAGGAGCGGGAGGAGAGTCGCTCACCAGGTGTGCCTGGCGTCGTTCGGGGGGGCTCGGCCGTCTCCTTGTAGCGCCTGCGAATCACGCCGGAGATGACCTTGGTCGCAACGGCTCGTCATCGGCGAACTGCGAGAGCGCCGGAAACAGGGCGGAGACCTCGCGTGGCTCGAAGCGGCAGAGGCCAAGGGCGTACCAGAACGCCGGCGCGGTTTCTCCTTCGCACCTGTAGCGGCCATCGGCACGCAAGGCGATCCATCCATCCGGAAGATCGAGGAGCCTCGCGAGCAGTGCCTCGGTGCCGACGTCATGGAGGCACACCACCCCATCGTTGCAGGCGACCGCGAGGGTTGCTCCGTCCGGACTGAACGCGAGACTCAGCGCCGCGGCCGGGTGACCCCCAAGCATGCGTGCGACGGAGCTCCCTCCCAATGGATGGAGCCAGACATTCCCATCCATTAGGACGCAAGCGAGGAGCTTCCCGTCCGGACTGAATGCCATGCTCCGAACCGCAATCGTGAGCCGGAGCTCTCCCAGACTCCTCTTTGCCCCCATGCTCCAGAATCGAAGCGTCTTGTCATCACAAGCTGCTACGAGCTGCTCTCCATCCGCTCTGAATGCAATCCTGCGGACATGCGCCTGGATATCGAAAGTGCCCATCTCCTGGTATCCAGGCAGGCGCCAGAGTTTGATGCTTCCCAGGGCAGCGACTGCGAACCATCGTCCATCCGGGCTGAAGGCGAGATCAGCGGGCCGCAGGCTCTGCTGCGTGGCCCGCTCCATGAGCCGACGGCTTCGCCCGTTTCCAACGTCCCAGAGTGAAATGACACCGTTGTCGGCCAGCGAGGCCAGGGTGGCTCCATCCGGACTGAGGATGACCTTGTAGAACTCTCCGGTGTAGCCCGTGAACATCCTCTGTAGCTTCACCTCCGCGGTGCTCCACACCCTGACTGTCCTATCGGTGTCGACCGCAGCCAACCGCGAACCATCCGCGTTGAAGGTCACGGCCCGAGCAGATTCGGAGTACCCCTCGAGTACCCGCACACGTCTTCCATGCACGACATCCCAATAGGACAACGCGTCATCATCAGAAGCGCAAACGAGCGTGGCTCCATTTGGACTGAAGGCAACGCGAAGAGCCGCAGCTGAGTCTTCGCCGTCCAGGACGTGCAGTGCCTTCTTGTCGGTCAAATGGGAGATCAACACGACTCCGTCCTCCGAAGCCGAGGCCAGCAGCGTGCCGTCCCGATCGAAGGAGACGGACACGACGGCATCGTCGTGCTCGGCCAGGAAATGCATGGCGGCATCCCCCGTCAGGCTCCAGAGTGCCACCGTGGTGTCCTTGGCCGCGGAGGCGAGCAGCGTTCCATCTGGACTGAAAGCAACGTCCAGGACAGGGCCCCGATGTCCTTCGAGGAGGAGCGGCTCCCGCTCCTCGAGCAGGCTCCAGACGCGAATCGTCCCGTCATAGGAACCAGCCGCCAGGGCCGTTCCATCTGATTTGAAGGTCACGTCCGAAACGGGTGCTGCCATGTCCTCGAAGACCCGCAGCACGGTGACCTCTTCCCCGGGATTCCAGAGCACGACCTTCGCATCATCGGAGGCGGAGGCCAGCTTCGTTCCATCCGGGCTGAAGGCCACCCCATTCACGTGACCTGTATGCATGAGAACGCGGAGAAGCTGCCCCTGCTCCACGCTCCAGAGCCTGACGGTCCTGTCTTCCGATGCGGAGGCCAGCAGCTTCCCGTCTGGACTGAAGGAGACCTCCCGGACCGGTGCCGCATGGCCCTCCAGCTCCTGCAGGGATTGCCCCTGCTCCACGCTCCAGAGCATGGCTGTCCAGTCTCTCGAGGCGGAGGCCAACAGCTTCCCATCCCCGCTGAAGGCGAGATCCGTGACGGACTCCTCATGCCCCTCGAGGATGCGCAAGACCGTTCCCGTCGCGACATCCCACAGACGGAGCATTCCGTCATCGTGTCCCGTTGCCAGGAGGTTGTCGGTGGGGCTGAAGGCCACGGCGGAGATCGGGGACCCTGGTGCGAGCTGGGGCACGGGCGCCCCATGGCTCGTGAGGGCCGCACCGAAGACGTCCGCGCCTTCCAGCGAATCCACCTTTGCTCCCAACAATCGGGCGGCACGCATCCTCGCTCCCTGGAGCACTGCCCCGCGCAGGTCTGCTTCGACCAGGTTGGCGCCGGACAGGTCCGTCCCCGTCAGGATGGCCCCCTGGAGGTTCGCACGTGTCAGGTCCGCACGGGCCAGGCTGGCGCCCTCCAACCGCGCGCCCGAGAGGTTGGCGCCCACCAGGGTCACCCCGGCGAGGTTCGCCTTGCGCAGGTTGGCCTGGTGGAGATCGGCGCCCGAGAGATCCTGTCCGCGCAGATCGCTCCCCTCGAGGTTCTTGATGGCTTCCCCTTCCGCCGCGTTTCCCCCCAACAGACGAAGCCGCCCCAGGACGTGGAGCGCGTTGCGCTTGATGACGCCTGCCTCCGCCGAAGCGGATTTGGCTTCGGCCCAGGCCCTCGCGGCGCCGCGTCCAGCCAGGGCGATGAAGAAGTCGGCCATCAGGTCGCTCATCTCACGTTGGCCGAGCGCGGGCGCTTCGCCCCCTTCTCGCACCTGCCCCGCCGCCATCTCCGCCACCAGCCACTCCATCACCGACTGATGGACGAACGAGAAGCGCCCCTCCTCATCGCGCACCAGCAGCGAGCCGGAGCCAAGCTGGTGCCTCACCTTCTCCAGCTCCAGGGATTCGCCACCCTGGGCCGCCGCCGCGAGGAGATCCTCGGGCAGCTCGTCCATTCCCACCGTCCGCTCCGTGCGTCCCCACATCAGCAGGGCCAGCCGGGTGGCTCCCCTCCGGAGCTGCTCCAGGCTGAGTCCCTTGGGTGCGCCCCTGGGGTTGACGCGGACGTACTCCCCGTGGAGCCACCGCTCGATCAGCAGCGCGTACAGCGTGGCGGAGGTGATCTCCCCCTTCTCCCCTTGCCGGGCGGCCTTCAGCTTCTCCGCCTCCAACTCGATGATGAAGCTCAGCAGCCGGGGGTTCTCCGACAGGCCCAGCAGATCCCTCACATCCCGCAGCAACTCCATGCGCTCGTGGGCGGCCTCCTCCCCTCCCAATCGCTTCACCAGGAAGTGGCGGATCTGCTGCTCGCTGAATCGCTCCAGCTTGATGAGCCGGTAGCCCGGGATGGCCTCCGCCTTCCGGGCCAGCTCGAGCTTGACCTGATGGTCGTTCAGGAAGTGCTGCGTGCGGCTGGTGACGACGATCTTGGCCTTGCCCTGTGCCGCCTCGAGCAGCGTCCCGAAGTGCTCCATCGCCCGGTCATAGGTCACGCGCAGGGCCAGCTCGTCGAAACCATCGAACAGCAGCGCGATTCGTCCCTCCTTCAGCATGTAGAGGAACTTCTCCAGCTCGAATCGCAACACGTCCGCGCCCGCGAAGTGCTGGGCCACCAGCTCGTTCAGCGTGCGTTGCTTCTGCAGTGCACGCAGCTCGATCAGCACGGGCACCAATGCTCCGCCCTCCTCCTTCCCCATGCGCCGTGCCAGCTCGTGCAGCAGGAACGTCTTGCCTGTCCCGAAGTCACCCAACACCAGGGCGAAACGCCGGTCCGGCTCGCTGAGCACCCCCCTCAGGGCCTGAAGGATGTCCTCCGTGGCCTCGGCGCCCTGTCCCCCGACACTCACGTGGCCCCGCTGCTCGACGTAGTAGGCGGGAGGGTAGATGAGATCGCTCTCGAGCTTCGCCGTCTGCCGCCGAAGGTAATCCGTGAAGTCGATGAGGCCCTGGTACTCCTCGAAGCTCAGGAGGTTGACCCGCTTCGACTCGGCCAGCCGGGCCAGCTCTGGAGGCGCGGCATGTCCCACGTGGACGAGCGTCGAGATGACCGAGGGATAGAGGTACTGGTAGCGGGCATGGATGCCCCGGATGAAGGTCTCGAGCGCCTCTCGCGTGATGGGCTGGTCGAGCGCGGCCACCGGGTAGATGCGGGGAAACTTTCCATCCCGGCCCGAGACCTCCAGGTACGTGCCAAAGGGCGGGGCGCCCACCATGCGGTCGAGCTGCGTCCCCGGCGGCTCCCGCAGTGCACACGCACGTTCGACCCGGCTGAGGAAGTCGTCCCGGCGTTCCTTTCGGACGACGGGTTCCTCGTCATTCAGGCTGGCCGGGCGCCTGGGGTGCTCCTTGCGCGCCAGCCGGTTTCCCGGCTCCCTCGGGCGGACGTACCGGCGGAGGAACGCCATCAGGAAGGCCGCCGACGCGTGGCACGCGAACGCGCGGAACGCATCGTCCTTGTCGTGGTCCGCGTGATCGGACACGGCCTTGGCGATGATGGCGCGCCGGTTGAGTTGCTCCGCCACGAACTGGATGGCCGTGGCTTCCATCTCCACGCCCAGCACCTTGCGCACGTGGCGCTCCAGCTCCAGGAACAGCTTGGGATCCTCCCGTACGGTCTTGCCCGTGGCGATGGGCGCCACATGCACTCGGAAGTCCGGCTCCCGCGCTTCGTTGTCGGGATCGAGCAGCCGCTCCTCCGCGACCCGGGCCCGTCCTTCCTCCGTCAACCGCAGCACTCCTCGAGTCGAGTCCAGGAGTCCCTTCTCCCGCAGCTCGGGGATGAGGCTGGCCCACCCGGGGCATCGCGTCTTGCGTTCGGGGTGCTTGTCCGGTGATGGGGCCCCCTGCTGCTCGTGCGCATCGAGCGCCAGGAGCAGCCAGCGTGTCTGGGCCTCCCGGGTCATCGGGCGCTCCAGCACGGGCTTCCAGGTCTTCTGGAACTCCTGGGCGAAGTAGGTGGCCTCCATCCTCCACGTCGCCTCGAGGTTGTACGTGGTGATGTCGCGGAAGTGGCCTCCGCCATCGCTGGCTGGCGGGCCTTCCACCAGCTTGCCATGGTCGTAGCTGAACACGCGGTCCGCCACGATGACGTCCCCGAGCGAGACCTTCTTCCGCCGGCCCGCGCAGATTCCGCACATGGCGAGGCACGCGGGGTCCAGCTCGTCGATCAACCGCACGGCCCGGGTGGCCGCCGAGGTCTCGCCCATCTCCCCCGACCACGCCGCCGCCACCCGGAGGGTCTCACCGTGCTCGTTCCGGAGCTCACGGACGTGGAACGGAAAGTCATACTGATCCCGTTTCAACTCCCAGGCCTCGCGGCCCGCGCCCTCCACCTCGAGGTCAAGGACGGCATCCAGCTCGTCCTTGAGCGCTGTCACGATCAGCACGTCCATCCCAGGACCGTTCATACAGGCCACCCTCCGGCTGGAGCACGGATACCACAATGCTCCACGTCCTCGAGTGGAAGGAGCCAGTAGGCGAGCACGCGGTGACTCCCGCCTGCTGAGGACCCTGGAGGGTGCACCTTATTTGGTGGGTTCTCCGGTAGGCCCCTGGTCCTGGTCTTCGGGCTCCGCCACGTTGGCGGCCATGGAGAAGGGGTAGATGGAGCGGTGATTGATGTGGGGGTGATACACGGCGAGGTGGAGCTCTCCCGCGATCTGGATGACAGCTTGTGTGGGCGGCATGGCCTGATTCTGGAGCCACGCCTCCGCCTCCTGCCTTGTCGCGAAGGAAGCCACGGGCGGTGGAAGCCCTTCACGCATCCGCTCTCCGAGATGGTATTCGAGCACGGGGTGAGGAAAGAGGCGGCGGTGGTTCTTCTCGCGGATGTAGATGAGATGGTGATACTGGTCCGCCACCAGGATGTACGCTGAAGAGGGCGGAGCCGGGTGTTCCCTCAGCCATGCGTCCGCTTGCTCGCGCGTGTTGAAGGCCGCCACCACGCGAGGAGGGTCGTCAGAGGCGAGGTGCTTACGATAGTCCTCGAAGGAGTAGAGCTGGCCCGTGGAGTCGATGAAGAGAAGGGCGTCGAAGAGGACGTCCAGAAGCTCCTGCTGCTCCTGGGATTGAGTGGTGGTCCGGAGCTCCGCGAGGAAATCCGAGGCCTTGGTGATGAGCTTGCGTGTGTTCATCGGGGTCCCTCCGCGACAGGGATTCCCGACGGAACTTTCGTGGACGTCATCAGGAGCACGGGCGCGAGGACGACGACTCCCGCGCCCGCGGAAACCACCACGAAAGTCACTCCTGAGACGACGATGATGCTCCCCACCAGCACTTCCGTCCGGTGCTGTCTCAGCCAGTGGATGACACCATCCACCCCAGTGACCTCCTGGGGGCGTAGCTTCTCCAGCTCCACGCAGTCATCATATGCCTGCTGGCACTCGCCTCGGCAGAACTCTGATTTCCCGCCGCTCTTTCGTGGAGATGTGAAGCCCCCATACCCACGAGGAAGCGGGCGTTTCATGCACTTGCGGTAGCACTCTCGATTTTCTTCATCACAGTCTCTCGGCCGGGCCGCTGCGGTGACGATGCGGCCTGCCTGTTTGCCAGTGTTTGATTGGAGTTGGTCCGGCGGAAGCTCGAGGCCGTCGATGGGTTGCCACGAGTGGGTGAATTGGCCATCGCCGCTTTCCTCGATGATGAGCACGAGGTGGGAAGGACTGGTTGCGCTCGTTGGGGTGGGCGGCGCATGGTGGGTGGCGCTACACGAGATGAGCAATGCGCTCAGCATTGCGGCCATGAGCTTCCGGTGCGTTCTTCTAGACCTCATGGGCGCACCCTACACCCTCCAGTCCAGGCTCAGGGCTGCTCGCGGGCCTGGGTCCCCTTCGCCGGCAGCACCTGCTCCGTGACCTCCAGGAGGTCGAAGGGCTTGTCGTACCAGGTGATGAAGCTGCGATCCTCCAGGGGCTCCATGTTGGCGCCGAAGCGGTGCTTGAGCAGCAGGCGGAAGCTGTTGACCGGAGTGATGGACGGATAGAGGTGGCGCCGGACCTCGTCGGGCACGTAGTACGCGTTGAGGATGGCGGTGCGCTCGCGGATGACGGGCCCCCACTGGTGCTTGTCCTCCACCTTCTGTCCCGGATGGGTCGAGGCCGGGCCGTGGTCTCCCTGCACGATGATGATGGGCGGATGCTTGCTGGTGGCGAGGATGTCCTCGATGGCCGCTTGGATCCGGCGGTTGAGGTACTCCATCTGCTCGATGTACTGCGGCCTGGCCGCCCAGCCCCCGGTCCTCAGCGTCCACTGGTACTCCAGCGGGATGTCCGCCCGGATGTTGCCGTGGCGATCGAAGACGTAGGGATGGTGGGGCAGCAGCAGGTGGAAGAGCGTATAGGTCGGCCCCTCGATGCGCGGGACCTCCTCCAACTTGTCGAGCATGAACAGGTGCAGGTCCGCCACGCTCGGCTGGGGCAGCCAGTGCAGATACGTGCGCAGCAGCACGGTGGTGAACTCGTTCTGCAGCAGCGGGTGGCGGAACTGGTAACGCTGGTCCGCGATGAGGGACGTCTCGGTGCCGCCGTAGTTGGTGTCGAAGTGGATGTAGCGGTAGCCCTTGGACTGGAAGAAGCGCCCGACCTCGTGGTCGTGAATCAAGTCATAGAAGGGCGTGAGGACCTTGCTGTCCGCCTCGAGCGGCGCGATGACGTCGTCGAGGTAGCGCATGTTCAGCGTCGAGGCCACCGACAGGAAGGTGAGCGGGTAGTTGGACACACTCTGGTCGGCCACGAAGAAGCCGCGCTGGCGCAGGAACCCGGTGAAGCCGGAGTTGTCGAACTGGTAGACGTCCTTCAGGACATCCTCACGGGCGTAGCCATCGAGGATGATGTGGTAGACGTCCGGCAGCGCGGGGTCCTCGTTCGCCACCCGGGAGGGGCGTGCCGGGGGAGCGCGCTCGCCGGCCAGCGCCGCCCGGGCCCGGACTCCCTGGATGATGCCGTTCGCCGAGAAGAGGATGCTGATGCCGGCGAGCAGGGTGAGGAACCGGGACGGCTCCATCAAGTCGTGCGGCGTGCGGAGCAGGTAGCGCGCACCCGTGACGAACAGACACAGGAACACGAGCCCCAGGCCCAGATGGAGATCCCGTGTCCGGGCAATCACATCCAGGTCCTGGAGGGCGTGGAACACGTGCCCGTAGAGGTAGAAGAGGCCCACCAGGAGCGACACGAGCATCGCGGCCCGGGGGAGCTGGCGGAGCGCGAGCCACGTGAGGCCCAGGAGCACGGCGGTGACGGCCAGCACGGCCCCCAGCGGGGCGAGCACGGCGCTGGCCTCGACCTGGCCGATGTTGTGGGCGAGCAGGAAGAGGACCGGCGCGCTCCCGAGCAGGAAGGGGTGAATCAGCCACGACTTCTTCATGGGTCCACCGCCTCTGCGTTACCGCTCCTGGGGGAGGCGTTTCATCAGGAACAGCGTGCGCCGGGTGCCCGGGATGTCGAGCGCGCGCAGCGTGGCGAAGTGCGGCGCGAACGCCGCCTCGAAACCCTCGCGGTGGTACGTGGGGAACACGTCCTTGCGCGTGGTGAGCAGCTTGACGACCTGCGAGTCTTCCTTGGGCACGAACTCGATGACGAGGTGGTGTCCCAGGGAGGCGAGGAAGGCGGCCACGCGCTCCAGCGGCACGTTGTTGGAGATGGCCAGGTGGTGGATGAGCCCCAGGGCCATCACCACGTCCACCGGGCCGCGCTCGGCCAGCGAGCCGCGCTCCGCGTTGGCCCAGCCGAGCCCCGGGCTGGGGTTGGTCAGGTCCAGCAGCAGCGGGAGGACGGACGGGTCCTTGTCGTCACGCACCCGGCGGTAGTTGAACTCGACGGCGTTCGGGTCGATGTCCCACGCGACCACGCGCGCGCCCGTCTTGCTGGCGACGCGGCTGAAGACGCCGGTGTTGGCGCCGAGGTCCCAGACGGTGCCCGGACGGACCTGCTCGAGCAGCTGCTCGAGTGCCTTGCCCTTCTCGTCCAGACCCTTGGAGCCGTAGTTGTTGTTGGCCTCGTAGTAGTCCGCCCACTCGGTGTGGGGCGTGGTCCACCGCTGCTTGAGGATGGCGTTGCGCAGGCTGGCCACGAGCGCCCGGAAGGCATGCTGGCTGAAGTGGTGGGACGTGGTGGCGCGGGTGGCCTCCACGGCCTTGTCCGCGTACTTGAGCTGGCTGCGCGCGTGGGCGTGCACGTGCATGCCGAGCGCGAAGGAGAAGCGGGTGCGGCCCGGCAGCAGGCGGCTGGCGAGGTCGAGCGGGACGCCGTCGATGTAGAGGCGCAGGAGCTGGCCGAGCCGCACATCGGTGTGGCTCATCAGGGCCAGCGGCGCGAGGAAGTGCTGGCAGAATTGCCGGTAGGCGACCCAGGGTCTGCCTTCCTCGTACTTCTCGAAGCTGAGCGTGTCGATGAGCAGGGGCCGGCCATCGACGAGCTGCACGTTGTAGGCGCTGGCGTCCTTGAGGCTCAGGCCGCGGGCGAGGGCCTTGTCCTGCACGTCCAGGGTGAGCAGGGCCGCGTCCTGGAGCTGGCTGAAGGACCACTCGTACGGGTAGGAGATGAAGGGGAGCTGCCGCGGGCGGAGGACCTTGTAGGCCCCCGGGGCGGCGGCCAGCCCGGGCTCCACCTCGTCGTGGGGGATGAGCTGCCCGGCCTGGACGAGCTCCGCGTGGAGGCCGCTGCTCCGCAGCAGCTCATAGTCCTCGCGGTAGCTGTCGTTGACCTGCCGGTAGACGATGCCCTCGCGCCGGAAGACGAAGCCGCTCGGATCCCGGAAGGAGGCGGGCTCCGGGAGCGGTCCGGGACCACCGGGAGCGCGGGGGGCTCGCTCGGCCATGCTCATGGACTAGGCCTTGGGCGGAGTCTGGGAGTTGGAGGACTCCGGCGCGGTGCCCGGCTTGTTCCCGGAGCCGAGCCGCGACTTGAAGAAGTTCTTCACGCGCTCGCGCATGGTGGTGAGCATGAGCCCCAGGCTCAGGATGCCCGCCATCAGCATCTGGAACAGAAAGCTTCCGGTGCCCGGGTCGATGTAGGCCAGCACCTGAGGCAGGGACGTTGCCGCGTAGAGGAGGATTCCCATGGTTTCTGGGCGGGGACGATAGCCCAAGCGGCGCCATGGGGCCCAGACGCAATCCATGGGGCTCGCGCGGCAGGGCCGCTCTCTCGCCCGCCGTACGAGCCAGCGAGGGGGGCCCGATTGGACCCCCCTCTCCGTCCTGCTAACCGAGCATCTCGCTCAACAGGCGCGCGAGGGCCTTGGGGTCGGCCTGGCCGTTGGTGGCGCGCATCACCTGGCCGGTGAAGAAGCCGGTGAGGCCCTTCTTGCCGCCCCGGTACTCGGCGACCTTGGCCGGGTTGGCGTCCAGCACGCCCTGGATGGCGGCGCGCAGCTGGCCCTCGTCGCTGACGACGCGCAGGCCCTTGCGCTCCACGATGCTCGCGGGCGCCTCGCCCGAGGCCTGCGCCTCCGCGAGCACGTCCTTGGCGATGCGGGCGCTGATGCTGCCCTCGGCCACCAGCGTCACCAGCGACGCGAGCGCGTCCACGCTCACGCGGTTGGTGCCCTCGCGAATCGGCGTGGCCAGATCGTTCACCACCCAGGGCGCGAGCTCCGCCAGCCGCTTGCCACCCGCGGCCTCCAGGTACGCGGCGAGCTGCGGCTCGCGGGCGAGCATGGACGCGTCGTTCTCGGTGACACCCTGCTGGCGCAGACGCGCGGCCGTGGCCTCCTGCTCACTGGAGAGCGCCGGACGCACCGGAGCCTCCGCGGGAGCCTTGTCCGCCTTCTTCTCCGTCCGGGGCTTGCCCTCCGCCTTCGCGGGCTCCGCGGCCTCCTTCTTCCCCCACGTGTCCTTCAGCGTGATGATGCGGTTGAACACGAGCGCGTCAGCACGGCTGTCCACCGGATCCCTCCAGAAGTACCCGGCGCGCTCGAACTGGTAGCGGGCCTCGGCCGGGTCCTTGGCCACGCTCGGCTCCACGAAGCCGCGCGTCACCACCAGGCTGTTGGGGTTCACGAAGCGCATGAAGTCCGTGTTCACCGGCTGCGTGTCGTCCTCGTGGCCCGGCTGCTCCGGGTCGAACTGCTGCGCCTCGCTGTCGGGCTCCGGCACCGTGAAGAGCCGGTCGAACAGGCGGAACTCGGCGCTCACGCCGCGCGTGGCGCTCACCCAGTGGATGACGCCGCTGGCCTTGGCGTCCTCGCCGAGCAGTGTCACGCGCAGCTCCGACGGCTCGCCGTCCGCGCCCGTGATGACCTCGTCGCAGCGGATGATGCCCGCGCCGCGCAGGCGCACCGTGCCGCCCGGGGTGAGCCGCTTGAAGCCCTTGGGCGGATCCGCGCTGAAGTCCTCGCGCTCGATGACGATCTCCCGCGTGAGCGGCACCTCGCGCACGGCCTTCTCGGTGGCCACGCGCTCGCCGTTGGGCATCGGCACCTTCCCATCGGCGCTGCTCACCTCCTGCTGCGGCCAGTACGGCAGGCTGAGTGTGCGCTCGGCCTCCAGGTTCTGGATGACGGCCTTCAGCGGGCGCGTCACGGCCATCACGCGGGGCGCGCGGAGGTTCAGGTCATCGCGCACGGCGTTCTCGAAGAGCGCCAGGTCCACGGTGCGGTTGGTGCGGCTCACGCCAATCTGCGAGGCGAAGGCCCGCACGGACTCGGGCGTCACGCCGCGGCGGCGCATGGCGCTGATGGTGGGCATGCGCGGGTCATCCCAGCCCTTCACCACGCCCTCGCGCACGAGCCGCCGCAGCTTGCGCTTGCTGACGACGGTGTACTCCATGCTGCGCCGGCCGAACTCGTGCTGGCGCGGCGCCGTCTTCCCCGTCTCCTTGTCGGGGAACAGGTTGTCCATCAGCCAGTCGTAGATGGCCCGGTTGTCGATGAACTCCAGGCTGCACATGCTGTGCGTGATGCCCTCGAGCGCGTCGCTGATGGGATGCGCGAAGTCATACATCGGGTAGATGCACCACTTATCCCCGGTGCGGTAGTGGGACGCGTGGAGGATGCGGTACAGCACCGGGTCGCGCAGCTTGAAGTTCGGGTTCGCCAGGTCGATCTTCGCGCGCAGCGCGTGCTCGCCGTTCTTGAACTCGCCGGCGCGCATGCGGCGGAAGAGGTCCAGGTTCTCCTCGACGCTGCGGTCGCGGTACGGGCTGGGCGTGCCCGGCTGCTCCACCGTGCCGCGCAGGCGCGCCATCTCCTCGCCGCTGACGCTCTCCACGTACGCCAGGCCCTTGCGGATGAGCTGCACCGCGAAGTCATGGAGCTGCTCGTAGTAGTCCGAGGCGTAGAAGAGGCGCGAGGTGTCCCAGCCCAGCCACTTCATGTCGCGGATGATGCTGTCCGCGTACTCCTGCGTCTCCCCCTCGGGGTTGGTGTCATCCATGCGCAGGTGGCAGACACCGCCGTAGTCCACGGCCGTCATGAAATCCAGGTAGCTGGCGAACGCGTGCCCCAGGTGCGCGTAGCCGTTCGGCTCCGGAGGGAAGCGCGTGACGACGCGCGTGTGCCGCCCGGACTTCAGGTCCGCGTCGATGATTTCCGTGATGAAGTTCGGAGACACACGGCGCGTCTCGGGCGCGGGAATCAGGTCAGCTGGCTGCTTGCTCGTCATGGGCTCCTTTACTATCGCCGTTCCGGTCTCCAGGGCGAGAGAGAAGCAAGCCCGCCGGAGCCGGGGCGGTTCCTCGGGCCGAGCCTGCCCTGGCCGCCCTCCCGGCGGGCGGCCCTCCCCGGGCGGAGGAGGGCACCGTTGGAGCCCCGACCGAGGTCAGCACTCCCGGCCCGGGACTTGCGAAGGAGCCACCGTGGACGGAGGCATGGATGGGCATTCGCGCAGGGGTGTTGGGGGCGGGACTGGTGGTGGTTTCATTGCTCTCGGTGGGTTGCGCTGACCGGACCCGGACAGTCGAGCCACCCGGGAAGCAGGAGCCCGGTTCACCAGATGGAAACGAAGTTCCCTCGAACGACCCTCCCGTTCCCTCCGAGGATGCCGGTACTCCCCCAGAGCCCTCACCGGAGGGGGATGCGGGGACGCCGCCCGATGCGGGTGAGCCGGACCCGGTGCCACCCGCGCCACCGGATGCGGGTCCCTGGCCGGCGGAAGCGGTGCTCGACTACTCGAATTCGTTCGGTGCCGGTAAACCCCAGAGCGTTGGGCTCGATGAGGGGCTGAACCTCTGGCTGCTCGATGGCAACCGCATTGGCGTGCTGCGTCCGGGCGACACGGCACCGGCGTGGACCACGGGCGTGGGTCAGGCGCGCCAGCCGTTCGGTTCGGATTCGCTCGCGGTCGGCTCGACGGTCATCTGCGGGGGTGAGGCCGGGCGCGCGTACGTGGGGTATCGCGCGCGGGAGATGCAGCGGGCGCCGGGAATCTCGCAGCGCACGTACATCCCCGGACCGGGCGAGCCGAACTACTCGCCCGAGCGCTACGCCGAGTACCAGAAGGGAGACCTCGACGCGGTCCGCCTCCAGCCGGATGGGAGCGTGGTGCTCGAGGAGCACATCTGGCGCACCACGGGCTCGTCGAACAAGGGCAAGCAGATCGGCATCCACAACACCAATGACTTCCACTACGAGGAGGATCGCAGCGTCCTCAACTGCGCCCGTGTGACGCGTGGCCCGTACCGCGGCGACCTCTACATCACGACGAACCACGGGGTGACCCGCATCCAGGGGCTCACGTACAACAGCCACCGTCATCCGGGCTGGTACCTCGTCACCACGAATCCGGATGGCTCGAAGGACGAGTCGCTCCAGTGCCCGCCGATGCATGGACTGGGAATCGCGCCGAACGGAGACGTCCTCGTGGCCAACGAGCAGATGCTCGGCGTGCTGATTCCGAGCAGCAAGCTGGAGGAGTGGGACCGCGAGTACACCTGGACGGGTCCCACGCCCTGGCGGTTCAAGGGCTTCAACGATGCGCTCAACGGCCAGGCCACCGATGACTTCTGGCGCGCCTTCGAGCAGACGGCCTCGGGCCGCTACTACCTGGGGAGCGCGGAGTACGGCGTCTGGGCGATGACGCCGAAGTCCCGCTCCGCGGGCAACTGGACGCGGGTCAGCGGACTGCCGACGAACCGGATCCTCTCGCTCAAAGCGACGGATGATGGGGCGCTCTACATCGGCACGGATGGCGGGGGCCTGTGGCGGCTGGAGGCGGACGGCACGATGCTGACCCAGGTGACGCAGGTGTCCGGCCGGCGCGTGCTGCAGCTCGTCTACGAGCCCACCGTGACGCCGAGCATGCTGCTCGTCCTGACCGAGCAGGGACTGACGGTGCTCCGGGGTCCGTAGGGGGGCGCTCCCTCTCCCTCAGGGCTGAGGATGGGGTTCACCCAAAGCACATGATCAAGATGGAGCAGGGTGCAGCCAACCTCACCGTCGCCACCCTGGTAGCCGCGTCCGTGGCCTACAAGGTGCCGCTACGTGAACTGTTCCCCGAGGAAGCGAAGGAGCCCTGACCCAGCGGGCAGACAGGCCAAGTAGACGGGTTCGCACAGCGGGGGAACCAGTCAGGACGGGTTAGTGGCGGCCAGCTCGTCACGCCCTGTCCCCGGCTGGCATTCCCTGGTTGGCTGGCCTAGCCTTTGAGGCATGGAAAGCCTGAATTTTACCCCGCGCCTCTGGGTGGTCGTCCTGGTGGGTGGGCTCGTGTCGGGCTGTGCAGCGGCTATCGCATGCCGACCGGGAGACTCCACGGTGGACTGCTGCATAAAGAAGTACCCGCTGAGCCCGCTAGAGAACTGCACCGCCAGCCGCTCGGACGTGCTCCGAGTTTTGAGGGAAATAGCGGAGGTGAGCGATGTTGTCGCGAACATCAACGAGGACTTCAATCCGGACGACTACGTTGATTCTGATGAGTTCGCCAACAACAAAGACCTGCCGGAGTGGAAACAGCGGTGCATCAAATTTTACGTTGCGTGCACTGAGCGGCGCTGGACAGGCAACTGTTACGATTGCATCCGCTACTGTGAGGGCCAGCGAAAGTGGCCCAAGGACAGGTGCCACCCTCCCGGTGAAGGCAATTAACCATGTCAGCCAAAATTGATTGGAATCTCATTCGCAATCTAGCCCAGCGAGTGCTTGAGGGTGGCGAGCCGCTGGAACTGACGGAAGGCACGCGGGCACTCCTGCTCAGGACTGCTCAGGAGGTAGGCATCAGCCAGCCGGACGCCGAGGATGCCCTACGTAGCGTGACCACGGCCAGCACGTTGCTAGAGGAGGTCGTGCGGCGCATTGATGATGGCGCTGACCGGCTCGATGATGCACGCCTTGCGATGTATGACCTTCGGGATCAGGGGGACCTGGAGGGGGCCTGCAAGCAAATGCGCGACGTGCTCGCCGTAGAGATTGTTCCTGTGTACCGCAAGCGGGCCGAAGGTATGCTTGAGGAAATGACCCAACTTGCGGAAGTGGCCGCAACCGGGCGCGTGAGTGCGAGCCTACCCGACCGGGACCAACTCGCCGTTCTTGAACGTCGCATCCAGCAGGGACACGCACTGGAACTTGCCGAGGAACTGTGCGCCCTCCTACGCCGGACCGCCCCCACGGCTGGAATCATCGAGGCCGAGACGGAAGAGGCTCTAAAGAGCCCGGGAGGAGCCGAGGCCCTTATGCGGATGATTCTCTCTCGCTTCCGGGAGGGCAAGAAGCGAATCACCCGCGCACTGTTCCGGATGACGAGCCTCCGGGACGCTGGGAATCTCGACGGTGCGCGCCAGCAGATGCGCGACGTGCTGGCCGTGGAGGTCGTGCCGCTATACCGCGAGATGGCCGAGGAGCAGCTAAGGGGCCTCGAGGGTCCTCCCCCGGAGTCGTGACCGCTCGGGGCTGGACGCGGGGGGAATTATCGCTTGAGTGCCTAACAGCCGTTGGAAGGTGAGTCATGCCACAACTTAATCGTTTTAGGGATTGAACTCTTTCTTGGGGCCCCCGGCGCCTCATGGGCATTTTCCCTGGGGGTCATGAGCATTTCCCGAGTGCTTCGGGGGGAGGTCCACCGGAAGGAGCGGGCACGCAAACTCACCCCCCAGGAAGTCCAAGACCTACGCTACTTGGCGCGGGCGGGCACCTTCACCCAAGAGGACTTGTCCGCGCGGTTCGGCATCTCCCAGGGCGAGGTGTCGCGCATCGTGAACGGGGAGCTTTACGCCCACGTACCGCCCGCCACGAAGGAACAGGAGCAGGCCGCCCGGAAGAAGGCGAGGGACGAGTGGATTGAGCGCGAATACGCCAGGATGATGGCGAGCATCCCGCTTGAGGACGACAGGCCCCCCAGGATGTAGGAAGGTCCGTTGCAGCCCCCCAACACCGGCCAGCAGCAGACCGGACCGGGGGGCCTTCACAGAGAGTGCACAGCGATGCGTTGGCCCGATTCGCTACAACACCCGCCAAGCTACAGATTCACTACACGAACAATTCGCAATAGGGCCTAACCTCTCGGAATCACAGGCCCTTTCAACAAAGCTCATCGTACCCCTCTCCCAGCGGGAGAGGGGACATGCACGGTTTCGTAGTGGGCGAGCCGTGGCCCTCGGGTCTGGCGGCGGTAGTGGAACGTGAAGCCGGGCCAGTTGTTTGTGTTCCTGCCCTCGGCCGTCTTGTACCAACTGTGGCAGCCGGCGGCCCACACGGAGCGCTCGAGGCCGCGCTGCAGCCGGACGTTGAAGTCCCGCTGCGCGTCCGGGCGCACGTCGAGGAAGCGCAGGTCGCGCTCGCGCAGCACGCGCAGGCACGCGAGCACGTAGCGCACCTGGCTCTCCAGCATGAAGACGATGGAGTTGTGGCCGAGGTTGGTGTTGGGGCCGTAGAGCAGGAAGAGGTTGGGGAAGCCGGAGACGGTGAGGCCCAGGTACGCCTCGGCGCCCTCGCGCCAGGCCTCGTTCAGTTCCCGGCCGCCGCGGCCCGTGATGCGCATGGGCGCCAGGAAGTCCGTGGCCTGGAAGCCGGTGCCGTGGATGAGCGCATCCACCTCGCGCTCCTTCCCGTCCACGGTGATGAGGCCGTGGGGCGTCACCTCGCGGATACCCTCGGTGACGACCTCCACGTTGGGCCGGGTGAGCGCCGGGTAGTAGTCATTGGAGAGCAGGACGCGCTTGCAGCCGATGGGGTCGGTGGGCGTGAGGGCCTGGCGCAGCTTCGGGTCCGGCACGCAGCGCTCCAGGTGTCTGTGGAAGCGGCGCTCGAGAATCCCGCGCACCCAGGCGGGGCCCTCGAAGACGAGGACGCGCGACTCGTGGTTCCAGTACGTCCACCACCGGCTGCCCGTCTGTGACACGGGAAGCCGGGAGAAGAGTGCCCGCTCGAACCACCCGTAGGCGCGGTCCGGCTTGGGCAGCACGTAGGGGGCGGAGCGCTGGTACAGGAAGAGCCGCTTCACCCGTGGGGCGATCTGGGGCACGAACTGGATGGCGCTGGCCCCCGTTCCGATGACCGCCACCGTCTTGCCCTCGAGCGCGTAGCCGTGATCCCACCGGGCGGAGTGGAACTGGGTGCCCTGGAAACGCTCCAGCCCCGGGAGCCTGGGCCAGGCGGGGCGGTTGAGCTGCCCGCAGGCCGAGACCAGCACCCGGGCCTCGAGCTCGCGTCCATCCGCGAGGTGGATGCGCCAGAGGCCCGCCGCCTCGTCGAACTCCGCGCCGGTGACCTCGGTGTTCAGGTGGAGGTGACGGCGGAGGCCGTATTTCCCGGCGCAGTGGCGCAGATAGTCGAGGATCTCCGCCTGGGGCGCGAAGCGCCGGGACCAGTCCGTCTTGCGCTCGAAGGAGAAGGAGTACAGGTGCGAGGGGACGTCGCAGGCGGCGCCCGGGTACGTGTTGTCGCGCCAGCAGCCCCCGACGTCATGCTCCTTCTCGAGCAGGACGAAGTCCTCGAGTCCCGTGTGCCGGAGCCGGATGGCCATGCACAGGCCTCCGAAGCCACTCCCGATGATGGCGACCTCCACCCTCCGAGGGAGTGGAGTCAGCGGGTCTTCTCGCGCCACGACATGCTCCTCGACGTCCGAGGTCATCCTGGCACGGTTTTCCGGCGGCTCCATTCCGCGGGCCTCGATTTTTCGAGACCCCTTCTTCGTTCATGCCGCCTCCAACTCCTCGGAATCCCGAGTGCACGGCGGGGCGCGCATCCCCTGGCACACGCATGGCAATTCGTGTTTCCACCATGAGTGTCCTCACCTTGAAGAAGCCCTCGTTTCACTCCCCGTCCGGCATGTGGCGGGGAGGCGCCCTGTTCACCGCCGCGCTGTGCCTGCTCCTGGTGGGCAGCGGCTGCGGCCCGGCGACCTACGATGAGCTCGAACCGGGAGATCACGTCAGCCTGCTCTTCCCGCCCGAAGGGTGCGAGGTGGTGAAGAGCTGCGGGGGCCTCGTCCGGATGAATTGCCAGGTGGAGGTGGACGGCCCCTCCTTCTACGTGGAGCGGCTCACCGGCCGGATCGTGGCGAGCTGCGGCACTGCCTGCTTTGGGGTGGAGCCCAGAGCCGAGGAGGGCCGCTGCGCGTGTCCTCCGAAGGCGTGGACCTGTCAGTAGGGGGTCAGCGCAACGCCGCCTGGAGGTTCTCGACGGGCAGCCCCGCGCTCCTGCCCAGGTCCACGTATGTCTTCATCATCAAGCGCATCTGCTCTCCGACCTTGGTGAAGTGGACGCGCAGGTACGCCTCCAGGTCGAAGGGCATGAGGTGGGAGGCCACGGGCAGGAGCAGCTTGAACAGCGCGGGGCGCAGCAGCGGCAGCACGGCGGAGGCGCTCCCCTTCGTGTGCGCGGCCGCGACCTGGACCGCCTCGCGCGCGGCCCGGTGGACGCGCTCCAGCGAGTCGTGTTGGAGGAAGCGCTCGAAGCTCCAGCCCGCCGCTTCCAAACCATTCACGAAGACGGTCAGCACCGCCGAGGGAATCGCCACGTCGCGCGCCACGTCCTGGCTGGCCCGGGCTGGATATCCTCCGGCTCGCAGTGTGCGGACGACCTGCTGGAGGCGCTCGGGCGGTCCGCTGAACGGGCCCCGGGTCATCGGAGGCATCCAGAACGCCATGCCCGGCTTGGGAAACCGCTCTCCGGGCTTCAGCGGCGCGTGGAAGCTGAGGAAGGGAATCATGCTGGAGACGAGCCGCTCCGCCGGAATCCATTGCAGCAGCCAGTCGCGGTCATCGAGCGACGGCTGGAGCATGACCCAGGTGGCGTCTCCCGTGGCCCGGGCGAGCTCGCCCACCCAGCTCCCGGCCCGCATCGCCGTGGAGGAGACGCAGAGCCAGACCTGGTCCCATCGCCGTGCCGCGACCTCCTCGTTCGAGACGAGGACGCCGAAGCCGGAGAACGCCACCGGCTCGGGGTCCTTCTCGAGCATGCCCAGCTCGTAGAGGGTGAAGCCGCGCCGCGCCTCGTCCGCGTACTTCTCCTTCACGAGGAAGGAGAGCTCGCAGCCCGCCGCCTGGAGATACTTCCCGAACACCTGGCCAACGGCTCCCGCACCGACCAGCAGCACCCGAGGGGTCTCGTTCATGGCGTGACTCCTACCATCCCGGCCGGGGCGTCCGCCCCTTCATCGGAGGGGCCGGGCTGCGGGGTTCCATCAGGCGGGTGCATCCCACCGGGAGGCTCGTGTCGCATTCCTTCAAGCGGCCGCGCCGCCTGCTCTCTATCTTCTCCGTGGCAGTCACGAACGAGGTCGACAGGACATGTCGAGCAAGAAACCAATCGGTGGAACGCTCGCGATCGAAGTCGAGATGCGCGCCGAGGCGGCCGCGAGCATCAAGGCGCTCGGACAGCGGATCGAACGGCAGCTCACCGAGTTGCAGCAGCTCGGGCAGCAGGTGCGGGCCATGGCGCCCAGCCCCGCGCGAGACCGGAAGCTGGCCGAGTACGACGAGAAGCGCCGCGATGCCGAGTACCGCAAGTGGACGCTCATCGTGCAGCGCGAGGCGATGGGGCTCTTCAACCACGACGACGTGGAGGAGATCTACCGCGTCCCGCCCAGGCTGAGCTGAGCGCGCCGTTCCGCGAGCCACGTGGCTATGCGCCTGGAGGCCTGCCCGGATGCGAGGCGTAGCGCTGGCGCACGAGGTGGGCCTGGACGTGATGACCGGCCTTCTGCGGCCAGTCCGCCGCCCGCCGCATGCCCTCGGCCAGGTGGGAGCAGAAGAAGTACGGCGTCTTCGCCAGCCAGCGTCAGGGCCCCGCGTCCTTCCGGGCGGGCTCGCCCTGGGCGCCCATCACCTCGCGCAGCAGCGAGTCATCCACCAGGCCCGACAAGTCCGCGCTGGGGATGAAGCCGAGCTGCCGCGCGTGCTCGGCGGCCTGCTGCAACGGGCCCGGCTCCACCTCCAGCGCGGGCCGCAGCCGGGAGAAGGCGTCCTTCAGCACGGGCTCGGAGATGGGGTGGCCGGTCACCTTGCCGAAGGCCTCGTTGACGCGCGAGACGAAGACATCGGGCTGCTGCTGCCACTGGCGCGTGAGCTCCACGTGGGCGCGCAGCAGTTGTTTGAGCTGCTCGGGCCGCTCCTCGAGCGTCTTCCGGGTGGTGACGAGCACCGTGGTGTGGAAGCGCCGCTCCGGCCACAGGTCGCGCTCGTCCACGAGGATGTGGCCGCCGCCCTCGGCGATCATTCGGGCGCCCCACGGCTCGGGCACCCAGGCCCCTTCGATCTTTCCGTTCATGAAGAGGCCGAGGATGTCTGGATTGGACAGCGGGGTGACGGTGACGTCCTGGCCCACCTTCATGCCCTGCTGGCCCAGCCAGTGCCGCAGCGCGATGTCCTGGGTGTTGCCGAGCTGGGGGGTGGCCAGCGTCTTGCCCTTGAGCTCGGCCGGGGTGCGCGCCGTCTTCGTCACCAGCACCGCGCCGTTGTCGGCCGCCGCGGCGATGATGCGCAGCTCCCGCCCGCCCTTGAGGAAGGTGTTGATGGCGGGCCCCGTGCCCACGTACGAGACGTCCAGCGAGCCGGCGCTGAGCGCCTCCATGGCGGCCGGTCCGGCGTTGAACATCTTCATCTGGATGCCGGGGACGGCCTGCTGGAAGGCGCCCGAGGCATTGCCCACCAGGGCCTGGCCGTGGGTGATGTTGGGGAAGAAGCCCATGCGCAACGGCCGCTGCTCCTTCACGCCCTGCTTCGCCGAGCCCTCCCCCGGCTGCTCCTTCTTGCACCCGCTCGCCGCCAGACACAGGGCGGTGAGGCCCACCACGAGGAACCCGAGACGCATATGCCACCGAGGGTGGGGCGGGCCGGGGTCCGCCGCACATGGACCGGGGTACGAGGCTTCTGTCAGCCCGGCGCCAATCCCCAGCGGCGGCGCACGCGCAGCTCCACCGTCTGGAAGAGCACGCGGTCGATGACGGTGCCCACGGCGATGATGCAGACCATGACGGCCATCACCTGGGGAATCTCCATCAGCTCGCGGCCCATGGTGAGCAGCTGGCCCAGGCCGCCGGACACGTAGAGCAGCTCGCCGGCCATGAGGGCCCTCCAGGCGAAGCTCCACCCCAGCTTGAGCCCGGTGACGATGCCGGGCAGCGCCGCGGGCAGCAGCACGCCCCCGTAGAAGCGCGCCCCGCGGATGCCGTACGTGGAGGACACGCGCAACAGCAGGGGATCCACGTGCATGACGCCGTCCTCCACCGCGATGGCGATGGCCAGCACCGAGCCCATCACCACCACGAAGATGATGGACGTCTCGGTGAGGCCGAACCACAGCAGCGCCAGGGGCAGCCAGCAGATGGAGGGGAGCGCCTGCAGGCCCACCACCAGCGGGCGCAGCAGCCGCCGCACCAGCTTCACCCGTGCCATGAGGACGCCCAGCGGCACGCCGATGAGCACGGAGAGGCCGTAGCCCTGCGCGAGCCGTCCCATGGAGCGCGTGATGCCGTCCCACAGCCGGCCATCGCGCGCCATGGCGACGAGGCTCTCAGTGACGGCCCTCGGGCCCGGGAACAGGTGGTGCGGCCACGGGCCGAACCGGGCCAGCAGCTCCCAGACCGCCAGGAGTCCCGCGAGGAACAGCAGCTTCTGTCCCAGGTGCCACGCCTTCATGGTGTGTCCCTCGTTCTTCCCGGGCGCCGGTGCCGGGCGCGCTCATGGACTCGCTCTCGCGGAGCATGGAGCGGATCTGCCGCGCCAGCCCCACCAGTGCCACGTCATCGGGGCCTCGGGGCATGGGCAGCCGCACCTCGAGGTCCCTCAGGATGCGGCCGGGCCGCGGTGCCATCACCACCACCCGGTTGGCCAGCACCAGCGCCTCCGTCACGTCGTGCGTGACGAAGACGATCGTCTTGCGCGTCTCCAGCCAGACGCGCTGCAGCAACTCGTGCATGTGCAGCCGCGTCTGCGCGTCCAGCGAGCCGAAGGGCTCGTCCATCAGCAGCACCGGCGAGTCCACCGCCAGCGCCCGGGCGAGCGCCGTGCGCATCTTCATGCCGCCCGACAGCTCGTGCGGCATCGCGTCCTCGAAGCCCTCCAGCTGCACGTAGCGGATGAAGCGGCGCGCGCGCTCGGAGCGCTCGGCCCTGGACAGGCCCCGGGCGGCGAGCACGAACTCGATGTTCTGCCGCACCGACAGCCAGGGGAAGAGCGCCGCCTCCTGGAACATGAGCAGCCGGTCCGGCCCCGGTCCGGTGATGGGCTTGCCGTCGATGCGCACCTGCCCGCCCGTGGGCGAAATCTGTCCCGCCAGCGCGTACAGCAGGGTGGACTTGCCGCAGCCCGAGGGCCCCAGCAGACACACGAACTCGCCGGAGCGGATGTTGAGGTTGACGTCCTGGAGCGCCACCACCTTGTTGGCGTACTGGTGCTCCACGCGCTTGACGGCGATTTTGGCCGACTCCTCGCCAACGAGGGCGGGGACGAGCGTGTCCTTGACGGTCTCCTTCACCTCCCGCACGCGCCGGAAGAGCGAGCGCCAGATGCGGGAGAGGCGCCCTGGGCGGGGAGTGGCCTTCGGCGGGGGAGCGGACGGGGAGGTCGGGTCGGCGAGGCGCATCACACGGTCGTAACGGAGTTTGCGCAGCTCGCAACTGGAGCGGCGGGGTTCATAGACGAGGCAGTGGTCGATAGGACGGGAATACACATGCAACGAGATGGCGAAGCCGCTGCGCGGGCCGGTGCGCACCGAGTGCAGCGCCGCCTCGGGGGTGCGGTGATCCATGGCGCCGGGCAGCAGCGTGCGGCGGGGCCCCATGCGCTCGACGAGCGCGTAGCCGGGCTCCTGCCCGCCCGCCACCAGGTGGTAGTCGGCGACCTCCAGCTCGCCCGCGACGGTCATCAGGAAACACTCCTGGCCGTCGTGCCCGTGGATGGGGGCGCGGGCGTCGCGGCCCCAGCCGAGCACGAGCACCTCCAGGTCCTCGTCCCGGTACACGAGCGTGCGGGTGTAGCGCCCCTCCTGGAGGAGGGCGAAGGGCTCCACGGCGCGCCGGTGCAGCTGGCCCTGCCGGAGCACCTCCTCGAGGCCCTGGGCCCCGTTCCGGGCGTTGGCTCCCCGGAGACGCAGGATGAACTGCCTCAGGGAGAGAGCAGCGTCCATCGCCTGCCATCCGGTCGGTGGGCTGCGTTCCATTGTCGCTCTCCTTCCGCCCTTTCATCGGACCTCAGGACGGGTGAGGCTCGATGAAGGTGGGGATGACACCTTCAACAGCCAAGGTGGAGCGGGCCGCCGGGGAGGGGCCCGGTTCGGGCCTGGGGGAAGAGGGGCGGTTGCCTGCCTGTCTGCCTTTCCCAGGAAACGTGGCGGGGGGAGTCCCGGTCAAAGCGCCAATCCCTGTTTCCTGGGTTCGCTTGTGCACGAATTCTGTGACACCTTCACCCCGCGCGACGGCAGGACGGGAGCACCCTGGCGGGGGATGCCGGGCCCGGCTTGTGGAGGAGACGGTTCGTGATGCAGCAAGTGGGCAAGTACCAGTTGGTTCGCAAGCTCGCCACGGGTGGCATGGCCGAGGTGTTCCTCGCCAAGGCCGCCGGTCCCATGGGCTTCGAGAAGACGCTGGTGCTCAAGCGCATCCTGCCGCACCTGGCCGAGGAGACCGCCTTCGTGGAGATGTTCCTCTCCGAGGCGAAGCTGGCCGCCCAGCTCACCCACCCGAACATCGTGCAGATCTTCGATTTCGGTGAGTCCGAGGGGACGTACTTCCTGGCCATGGAGTACATCGACGGGCCCAGCCTGCGCACGCTCATCAAGCGCGCCTCGGCGCAAGGCATGGAGCTGCCGCTCGCGGTGTGCGCGCGGCTCGTCGCGAATGCGTGCGAGGGTCTGGCCTTCGCCCATGACTTCGCCGATCCGGAGACAGGAGAGGCGCAGGGGCTCATCCACCGTGACATCAGCCCGGACAACATCCTGTTGTCGAAGCAGGGGGCGGTGAAGGTGGTGGACTTCGGCATCGCCAAGGCGGCGGGGCAGGCCCACAAGACCGCGAGCGGTGTCATCAAGGGCAAGCTCGCGTACATGCCGCCCGAGCAGGTCCGCGCCGAGTCCCTGGATCGGCGGGTGGACGTGTACGCGCTCGGCGTCGTGCTCTACGAGCTGCTCACGGGCCACAAGCCGTACGAGGCGGAGTCCGATGTGGGCCTGATGCGGGCCATCCTCTTCCAATCGCTGATGCCCGCGGTGCAGTTCCGGCCGGAGCTGCCGGACTCCATGCGGCGCATCATGGGCCGGGCGCTCGCCAAGGACCGCGAGCAGCGTTACCCGGACTGCCACGCGCTCCAGTCGGACCTGGAGGAATTCATCCTCTCGGTGGGCAGGCCCGTGACGACGCAGCAGGTGGCCCAGCTCATCGCGCAGGTGGCCGCCAGCACCGAGATGTCCACGTCGCAGCCGGGCGTACCGCGGGCTGAGGCGACGCACTCGGTCACTCCCGTGCATACGCCGCCGCCTCCCGATGACAGGACGGAGGTGGAGGCATACGCGGCGCCCCGGACGGTGCCATTGCGCCAGCCCGCGCCCGTGAAGGAGGTGCCGGCTGCCGAGGCACCCAGGACGGTGCAGGTGCGCAAGCCGCAGCCCGGGGAGGCGGAGGTTGCGGAATTCGCGGCGCCCCAGACGGTGCAGGTGCGCAAGCCGCAGTCTGTGAAGGAGGACGCGCCCGAGGCAAACTCCGAGCGCCCGACGGCCCCGGACATCCGTCCCCTGCCGCCCGTGAGACGGCCCTCCATGGAGGTGATCTCGGCGGAGAGGAAGCCCGACATGCCCCCGCGGGGAGGCAGGTGGAGGGCTCTGCTCACGGCGAGTGCGCTCATCGTGGCGGGAGTGGGACTCGTGCTGTTTCCGGTGGCTTCCTCCATGCGAGAGCTCCAGGAGCGACCGCCATCCCCGGCGCCGCAGGCGTCTGCCCTTGTGATGCCGTCTTCGAGCGCGGCTGACGCCAAGGAAGCGCCTCCGGCGGAACAGCCCCACTCCGCGTCTTCCTCGTCGTCCACAGGCAGTCCCGGAACTCAGCCCCAGGAGGAGCGGGATGTTGCCGCCGCCGCCGAGCCTCAGGATGCGGGGGTTGCGCAGGCTGTTGCCCCATCCGAACCGGAGACTGCTCCGCAGATGGCCGCCCCGCTTCAGGCAAAGGGACAGGTTGCCAGGTCAGACGCTTCCAAGAGCGATCGCCCTTCGAACGAGGGGGGAATCGTGAAGTCCACGCCGCGTGCCAAGGCGCCGGCCCCCAAACTCGCCAAAGGGCTCGTCGAGTTTCGGATCCGACCCTACGCCACCGTCTTCTTGAGTGGGCGGGAATTGGGTGACACGCCACTGGATCCCGTGGAATTGCTGGCGGGGAACTACACCGTGAAGCTCGTCAACAAGGACATCCCGAAGACGGTGACCCTGAGCATCCGAGTAGTGGCGGGGGATATCACCGTCGTCCGGCACAACTTCCTCCAGGAGTGAGGCGCACGGGAGCGCCGTGCCTCACTCAGGGAAGCGCTGATTCATTGGGCCAACTGCCGTTGTAGCCATGCCTTGAGGGCTTGCGCGGCTTGCTGCAGTTCCTCATGGGTGCGAGTTGCCCGGATCTCCTGGCCAATCTTGGAGAGTTCCCGGAGGGGAGCGAGTTGGGAGGGCGACGTCGTGAGGAATGCAGCCTGAATGCTGCGGAACCGCTGAAGGAGAAGTTCGCAGCCAGCGCTGACAACAGGCTGGCACCCGGAGGTATCCAGGTTCGCGTCATCGAGGGCTTCGTCCGCTAGTAAGGTGCGCAAGGACTTCAGACGCTCGGATTCCAGACGCTCGGCTTCTAGACGCAAAGCCTCCAGACGCTCGGATTCCAGACGCTCGGATTCCAGACGCAAGGCCTCCTGACGCGCAGCCTCCCGACGCTCGGCCTCCTGACGCTCGGCCTCCTGACGCGCAGCCTCCCGACGCGCGGTCTCCTGACGCAAGGCCTCCTGGCGCGCGGCCTCCTGGCGCGCGGCCTCCCGGCGCGCGGCCTCCTGGCGCTCGGCCTCCAACCCATCCTTATAAATGAAATCACGAGCGAACTGGTCGATCTCCTGGCTGATGAGCGTCCGCTCATGGCTGGTTGTTGCGTCCTCCATTCGGATCATCAATTCCACCCACCGCTCCACGGCGAGCCCTTGGAATCGAGTCTTCAAACACAACTCATGCTTCATAATGGCAAGCCGCCCCAACTGATGCTCCTTCACCTGACGGCTCGACACGAGCGCTGGCTTTGGCCCACAGTTGGGGGCAACTGGTTCCGTCTTCTTCTGCTCTACTTTCGGGGCGTTCGGAGCAGGGGGCGTGGGAACAGCCTTCACTTCAGTCTCGGTTTCCGGGGCTGTTGACGCCCTGCGTTCCACGCGTGACGGCGCTGCTTTGTCTGAGGGTTGCGCGAACCGCTTTTCCTCTCGCTTTCCCTCGACAGGTTCGATTGCTGGCGAGGCGGTGAGATCCTCCTGTTTCTGCTCGGCCTTGCTCGACGGGTTCTCCGTTGCGCGAGGTGGGAGGCGGGACTCCAACTCTTGCTTCACCTGCTTGCGCACGGACTCGAGGAGGGTCTCGATCTTAGGCGCTGGAAATAAATAAAGATGCCAAGTTCTGTGATTGGAAGTTGAGGAGACCGCTGAATGAAGGCGGACAAATTATTCATTTCCAGCGCCTTAGTACTACAGTTGGACTTCCAAAACAGATTGAGAACCGTCGCGCTGGCCGGGGGCAATAGAGGAACCGCACCTTGAGGCAGGCAGACCTCGTCATTCATAGGAGTAACGGCGTCGCCCCTGGC
>NZ_DBNGVP010000158.1:0-92003 GCF_057119385.1 Archangium sp.
CGTGACCGGGGCGGCCCTTTCCCGCCAGCACAACGACGCGAACGTCCTCGTCCTCGGCGGCGGGATGCTCGGCGAGCGCCTCATTCGCGACATCGTCCGGACTTGGGTACACAGCCGCTTCGAGGGCGGCCGCCACCAGCGCCGCGTCGACAAGATCGAGTCCATTCGCACCAAGACCGCCACCGCGGCCGGCGCCCCGCCGGCGCCCGGCACGACCGACCTGGAGAAGAAGCCGTGAACTCTCTCGAGCGCACCGACCCGGAGATTTTCGCCTGCGTCCAGAGGGAAGGACGGCGCCAGGAGCTCAACCTCGAGCTGATCGCGTCGGAGAACGCGGTGAGCGAGGCCGTGCTCGAGGCCGTCGGTTCGATCCTCACCAACAAGGACGCCGAGGGCTACCCGGGCAAGCGCTACTACGGCGGTTGCGAGGTGGTGGACGTGGCGGAGAACCTCGCCATCTCCCGCGCCAAGGAGCTGTTCGGCGCCGAGTACGTCAACGTCCAGGCGCACTCGGGCAGCCAGGCCAACATGGGCGCCTACATGGCGCTGATGAAGCCCGGTGACACCATCCTCTCGCTGGACTTGAACTCGGGCGGCCACCTCACCCACGGCGCCGCGTTCAACTTCTCCGGCAAGCTCTACAAGATCGTCCACTACGGGCTGACCCGGGACACCGAGACGCTGGACTACGCCCAGGCCGCGGCGCTCGCCAAGGAGCACAAGCCGAAGGTGGTGGTGGTGGGCGCCTCGGCGTACCCGCGCACCATCGACTTCGCGAAGTTCCGCGAGATCGCCGACAGCGTGGGCGCGGCGATGATGGTGGACATGGCGCACATCGCCGGCCTGGTGGCCGCGGGCGTGCACCCCTCGCCGGTGCCCCTGGCGGACATCGTCACCTCCACCACGCACAAGACGCTGCGCGGCCCGCGCGGTGGCCTCGTGCTGAGCAAGGAGCAGTACGGCAAGACGCTCAACAGCCAGATCTTCCCGGGCATCCAGGGCGGTCCGCTGATGCACGTCATCGCCGCCAAGGCCGTGGCCTTCCGCGAGGCGCTCAGCCCCGAGTTCAAGGCCTACCAGCGGCAGATGGTCGCCAACGCCCAGGCCCTGGCCGAGGCCCTCAAGCGCGGCGGCCTGCGCCTGTGCTCGGGCGGCACGGACAACCACCTGATGCTGGTGGACCTGCGCCCCAAGAACCTCACCGGCAAGGTGGCCGAGGAGGTGCTGGGCAAGGCCGGCATCACGGTGAACAAGAACATGATCCCCTTCGACCCGGAGAAGCCCATGGTGACGTCGGGCGTGCGCATCGGCACGCCGGCCATCTCCTCGCGCGGGATGAAGGAGGCGGAGATGGCCACCGTCGGCGCCTTCGTCGTGGAGGCGCTGGACAACGCCTCGGACGACAAGCGGCTGTTCAACATCCGCTCGCGCATCGAGGAGTTCACCCGGAGCTTCCCGCTCTACGCCTCGCGGCTGAAGTAACCCTGCCTCCCATTCATGCGTTGCCCCTTCTGCCAGGACGCCGAGAACAAGGTCATCGACTCGCGCGAGTCTCACGAGGGGTCTGTCATCCGCCGGCGCCGCGAGTGCCTGCAGTGCAAGCGGCGCTTCACCACGTACGAGCGGGTGGAGGAGCTCTACCCGCTCATCGTGAAGAAGGACGGGCGGCGGGAGACGTTCGACCGGGACAAGCTGCTCGCGGGGCTGAAGAAGGCCTGCGAGAAGCGGCCGGTGTCGGCGGATCAGCTCGAGGAGACGGTGGTCGCCATCGAGCGGTTGCTGCAGGGCATGGGGGAGAAGGAGGTGCCCTCGTCGGTCATCGGCGAGGAGGTGATGCGCCGGCTGCACGGGCTGGACGAGGTGGCCTATGTCCGCTTCGCCTCGGTGTACCGGAGCTTCCGTGACATCTCCGAGTTCATGGAGGAGCTGAAGGATCTGCTGTCTGACCGGACGCGGGAGCTCAAGCCGCCGCGTCCCGCGGGCAAGGACGGTTGACGGGCCATGCGGCTCTTGACGCGAGCGCGGATGCAGAAGCGCACCCCCAGGGCGAAGCGCGCGGCGGATTTCGACCGGGCGGTGGCCGAGTTCTTCATGCGCCTGGCGCTGGAGGAGGCCTCCAAGGGACTCGGCCGCACCAGCCCCAACCCCGTGGTGGGGGCGGTGCTGGTGAAGGGTGGGCGCATCATCGCGCGGGGCTACCACCGGCGGGCGGGCACGGCCCACGCCGAGGTGGTGGCGCTGGAGGCCGCGGGAGCCAGGGCGCGCGGGGCGGACCTCTACACGACGCTGGAGCCGTGCGACCACTATGGGCGCACCCCGCCGTGCAGCCAGGCCGTGCTCGATGCCGGCGTGCGCCGCGTCTTCGTCGGCTCGTCGGATCCCAACCCCAAGGTGAATGGCAAGGGCGTGGCGCGGCTGCGGCGCGCGGGCGTGGAGGTCGTCACCGGCGTGCTGAAGGAGGAGGCCGACAAGCTCAACCGCCCCTTCTTCAAGGCCATGAGCACCGGCCTGCCCTACGTCACCCTCAAGGCGGCGGTGACGCTGGATGGCAAGCTGGCCACCGCCACGGGTGACTCGCGCTGGGTGACGGGCGAGCAGGCCCGGGCGTGGGTGCACCGGCTGCGCGACCAGGTGGACGTCATCCTCGTGGGCGCCACCACGGTCCAGCGGGACAATCCCCAGCTCACCACGCGGCTCCCCGAGGGCACCGGGAAGGATCCCGTGCGCGTGGTGGTGGACTCGCACCTGCGCCTGTCCCCGAAGCTCACCGTCTTCACCCAGCGCTCCCCGGCCCGCACCGTGGTGGCCACGCTGGAGGACCCCACCGGCCGCAAGGCGAAGCGCCTCACCGCCACGGGCGCCGAGGTCTGGCAGATGCCCGCGAAGCAGGGCCGCGTGGACCTCGAGGCGCTGATGCGCCGCCTCGCCAAGGAGGGCCTCAACCACGTGCTGGTGGAGGGCGGCGCGGAGATGTACGGCTCGTTCCTGCGTGGAGGGCTCGCGGACGAGCTGCTGCTCTTCGTCGCCCCCAAGCTCATCGGCGGCGAGGGCCTGTCCTGGTCCGGCTCGCTGGGCGTGAAGCAGATGGCCCGCGCGCTCACGGTGGGCAAGCTCTCCTTCGAGCAGGTGGGGGAGGATCTGCTCCTCCGCGCCCGGCTCTCCGAACCGAAGTGAGGGCCCGGGCCCGCGCGGCCGCTCAGGCCACGATGTAGCCGAGCGCCAGGTCGAAGATCAGCATCTCCAGCCGCTCGCGATCCTCGTCGCTCACGTCCTCGAAGGTGAAGGACACCCGCTGGTTGCCGTGCTCGGAGGGCGGGGTCGCCGCGACGATGCGCGCGCGTCCCACCACGGGCCCCTCGTCCTGCCCCGGCATCCACAGCACGAAACCGCCGAGCGTGCCCTCGCCGGGGGCACCCCCCATCAAGCAGGAGAAGCCCCCGGAGGAGATGTCCAGGGTGCGGCTGCGCAGGGCGCCGGCACGGAAGCTGACGTCCACGTGCATCCCCTTGGGCACGCGGAAGTTGCGCCGGGCACTGGCTCCCGGTTGCAGGTTGTGGCCCTGGGCCGCGAGCAGGGAGCGTGCGAGCTGCTCGCGAGCCTCCAGGTACAGCGCCCGCTCATCGCTCGTGTGCAGCCTGCGGCGCGCGCGCTCGTGCAGCTCCCGGAAGTTCGTCAACCAGACGGACAGATCCATGCCGCCCATTGTAGCGTGCTTTTCCGGACATTTCCGGCAGCCGCTACTCTTCCGACGTAACGGTACCAAAGCGCCAGTTCGGATATACAAGAAATCCCTGACCCTGATAATTTGGGATTCGGATGGGGTGCCCAGACGAAACGACGCTGAGCGACTTCCTGGTGGGACTGCTGCCGGAGGCGCGCAGGCAGGAGGTGCTGGCGCACGTGGAGGGCTGTGCCGGATGCCAGCGGGCGCTGGCGGCGGGCGGCGACTCCACGCCGACGGCCGGTGTCCCGGACGTGTCCTCTTCCGGGGGCGCCGAGGCGCTGGCCCGGGGCGCGACGCTCTCCCGGTACGTGGTGCAGGAGCGGATCGGCTCCGGCGCCATGGGGGTGGTGTACGCGGCGTATGACCCGGAGCTGGACCGGCAGGTGGCCCTCAAGCTGCTGCGTCCCGAGGGCCGCCATGTGGAGGAGCTGAGGCAGCGGCTGCTGCGCGAGGCCCAGGCGCTGGCCCGGCTCTCCCATCCCCACGTCGTCGCCGTGCATGACGTGGGCATGTGTGGAGACGGCGTCTTCCTGGCGTTGGAGCTGGTGGATGGCACCACGCTGGCGGACTGGTTGAAGGAGCCGCGGCCCTGGCGCGAGGTGCTGCGGGTCTTCGTGGACGCGGGGCGGGGGCTGGCGGCCGCGCACGCGGCGGGGTTGGTGCACCGGGACTTCAAGCCCGCCAACGTCCTGGTGGGCCGGGATGGCCGGGCACGTGTCACGGACTTCGGACTGGCTCGCCCCATCACCTCCGCGGGCGCGCTCCCGGAGCCTTCCTCGGCCCAGGTGCCCGTGGCGCAGGAGGACTCCCTCGGACTGCTCACCCGGACGGGGGCACTGCTGGGGACGCCGGCCTACATGGCGCCGGAGCAGCTCGAGGGCCATGGGGTGGACGCGCTCTCGGACCAGTTCAGCTTCTGCGTGGCCCTCTACGAGGCGCTCCACGGGGTGCGGCCCTTCGAGGGCCTGAGCCTGGAGGAGCTCGGCCGCTCCGCGCGCGAGGGCAGGGTGAAGCCGCCCGGGCGCGACTCGAAGGTGCCCGCGCGGGTGCGCAACGCGGTGCTGCGCGGGTTGCGGCCCAAGCCCGCGGATCGCTTCCCCTCCATGGAGGCCCTGCTGGCGGCGCTCGACCCGGGGCCCGGCCGCGTGCGCACCTGGGTGGCCGTGTCCGCCGCCATGGCCTGTCTGATGGGCGTGGCCATGGGCTACGTGGCGGCACACCGGCGCGAGGTGCGTTGCGCGCAGGAGGCGGAGAAGCTCGACGCGGCCTGGGGTCCCGCGCGGCGCGAGCGGGTGCGTGCCGTCTTCCTCGCCACGAAGAAGCCCTATGCCGCGGATGCCTGGGAGAAGCTCTCCTCCGCGCTGGATGCCCACGCCTCCCTCTGGCGCTCGCTGCGCACCGAGTCCTGCCTGGCGTCGGACGACGGAGGCACCTCGGGCCTCGCGTTGCAGACCGCCGCGTGCCTCGACGCCCGGCTGTGGCAGTTCGCCGCCGTCACCGAGGTGCTGGAGAAGGCGGACGCGCAGACGGTGCAGAACGTGCCGCAGCTCGTGGCCTCGCTCGAGGGGCTCGCCGGGTGCCGGGACGCTCCGGCCAGCTCCACCCGGCCCCAGCCGCCCGAGCTGCTCCGTCCCCGCGTGGATGCCGCTCGCCGCAAGCTGGCCGAGGCCCGCGCCCGCATGGAGGCCGGCCGGCACGCCGAGGGCATCGAGATGACGGCGGCCCTCCTCCAGGAGATCAACGGACTCGACTACCGTCCGCTGGAGGCGGAGGTGCTGCTGCTGCGCGGCCAGCTCCACGGCCACGCGGGCAAGTCGAAGGAGGCCGAGGACATCCTCTACCGCGCCCTCTGGGCCGCCGAGGCCGGCCGCGATGACGAGACGGTGGCGCGCGTATGGGTGCTCCTCGTGTGGATCGTGGGAGATCAGATGGCGCGCGTGGAGGAGGCGGATCGGCTCGCCCAGCACGCCCGGGCCGTGGTGGAGCGGCTGGGACGCGAGCGCTTCCCGGCCATCGCCACGGATCTCCACCTGCGGCTGGGCGGGGTGCGGCTCGTCCAGGGCAAGCTGGAGCAGGCGGACGAGGAGCTCACCCAGGGCCTGGCGCTGTCGCGCAAGACGTACGGGCCCGACAGCCTGCGCACCTCCTATTTCCTCTCCAGCCTGGGCCGGGTCCGCTCCCGCCAGAACCGGCCGGCGGAGGCGCTGGCGCTGTACCGTCAGGCCCAGGAGCTGCGCGAGAGTCTCTGGGGCTCCGAGCACCCCGCGCTCGCCCTCAACCTCAGCAACCTCGCCACGGCGCTGCTGGCCCTGGGCCAGCGCGACGAGGCGATCTCCGCGTGGATCCGCGCCCTGGCGCTCCTGGAGGCCTCGCGCCCCCCGGATCATCCCAGCCTCGGCCCTCCGCTCAACAACCTCGGCTCGGCCCTGCGCGACCAGGGCCGGCTGGACGAGGCCCGGCGGTACCTCCAGCGGGCGCTCGCCATCTTCGAGCGCAGCAAGGGCCCGAATCATCCCAACACCGCCACCGCGCTGAGCGCGCTCGGGATGGTGGCCTACGACTCCCAGAACCTCGACGAGGCGCTCGGCTACCAGCGGCAGGCCCTGGAGCGCATCCAGAGCGCGCTGGGTCCGGACTCGCCGCGGGCCGCCGGGCCGCTGATGTTCCTCGGGGTCGTCCAGCAGCGGATGGGCCACCAGGACGAGGCGCGGCGCCACCTGCTGCGCGCCCTGCACCTGTGGGAGAAGGAGAACGGCCCGGACAGCGCCACCGTCAACAACGCGCTGCGCCCCCTGGCCCGGCTCGAGCTGGAGGCCGGTGCGCCCCGCAAGGCGCTCGCGTACTGCCAGCGCGCCCTGGGCAATGACGAAAAGGCGCAGGGCTCGGAGACCCCGGACGTGGCGATGGATCTCGCGTGTGTCGCGGAGGCGCACCTGGCGCTCGGTGACGCGGAGCGGGCGGTGCCGCTGCTCGAGCGGGCCCGCCGCCTCAACGCGCGGGCCCCGAGGGATCCGCTGGACGAGGCCTGGGTCTCCTTCCTGCTGGCCCGGGCGCTCGGAGAGCGGGAGCCCGCCGTGGAGCTCGCGCGGGCCGCCGCCCTGGCGGAGGAGGCGCGGGCGCAGATGACCGCCCTGGGCACGCGGGCGCGCGTGGAGCTGCGGGAGGTGACGGCCTGGCAGGAGCGGCACCCGGCGCCGTCCTCCGTGGCGCGCAAGGCGGTGACGCCATGAGCGGGACTCAGGACGTGGACTCCCTCGCCGCGCTGCTGCGGGCCCATGTGCCGCCGGAGCGGAGCGCCGGGGTGGAGGGGGTGGAGGAGCTGGAGACACTCCTTCGGGAGCTGCTGCGCACGGGGCGGGAGGCCTGGCCCGCCGTCACGCTCCCGGCGGAGACCTTCGTGCGGCACCTGGCCCGGCACCTGCCCGCGGAAGGCGGCGCCGAGGTGCTGCGCCACCTCCATGGGGCAGATCTGTACCTGGCGTGTGCCTGCGCCGTGGGGGAGCGCCAGGCCCTGCTCGCCTTCGAGCAGCATGTGCTCCAGAAGGTCCCCGCGCGGCTCGGACAGCTCGCCGCGTCCACCGTGGACGAGGTGCTCCAGGTGATGCGCCAGCGGCTGTTGCTGGGCCGGGGGGACACGCCTCCGCGGATCGCCGACTACTCGGGCCGGGGACCGCTGCTGGCCTGGGTGCGCATCATCGGGGTGCGCATCGTGGGCGAGCTGGCGAGCCAGGACGGACGCCAGGAGCTCTTCGACGAGCCGCCGGAGACGCTCGCGCGGATGCTGGCACCGGATGACCCGGAGCGGGAGCTCCTCAAGGAGGACTCGCGCCAGGCGCTCGTCACCGCGCTGCGCACGGCCCTGGCCGCCATGCCCGAGGGCGAGCGGGCCCTGCTGCGGCTGCACCACATCCATGGCCTCACCATGGACCGGCTGGCGACGATGTATGGCGAGCCCCGCTCCAGCATCGCGCGCCGGGTGATGCAGTCCCGCGAGCGGTTGCTGAAGCTCACCCGGGGGGAGCTGGCCTCCCGGCTGAAGCTGGATGGCTCCGAGCTGGAGAGCCTCCTGGGGCTGGTGCGCAGCAGGTTGGATCTCAGCCTCAACCGGCTGATGGACTGAGCGCACGCCTTCCCCGCTTGCGGCGCTCCACGAGCACCGCGAGCCCGAGCAGCCCCAGGGTCGCGAGGGAGATGAAGGCCCCGAGCATCAGACGGGGCGTGCGGTAGGTGAAGGAGACGCGGTGGGAGCCCGCGGGCACGCGCACGCCGCGCACCGCGAGGTTGGCCGGGAGGATGGGCGTGGGCTGTCCGTCCAGCGTCGCGCTCCACCCGTCGTAGAAGGCGTCGTTGAGCACCAGGGCCGCCGGCACGCGAGCGTCCACCTCGAGCTCCACGGACTCCGGCGCGTAGTGGACGATGCGCACCTGGCCGGGCTCTCCGGGGGAGGGAGGTGCCGCGTCGCGCGGGGTTCCGGGCGGGCACTCCAGCACCGCCTGCTGGTGGGGGTGGAAGGCGCGCGAGAGGACGAGGGCGCGCGCGGAGGATTCATCTGGCACGCAGACGGGCGTGGCCAGGTAGGCGCGAGGCAGCGTGTTCGGATTGTTGAGCAGCACCACGCCCGGCCCCAGGAGACGATCCTGGCCGAGGACCACATCCCAGTTGCCGGACATCTGCTGATAGGTGCGTGTCTCCAGGGTGAGGTAGCGCACGTGGTAGAGGCCCGAGAGGCGGCTCAACCAGAGGCGGGCGGAGTCGGGCGAGTAGAGCAGTCCGGCCAGCCGGCGGGAGGCGGCGGGCAGGTAGGGCCCGGCGCTCTCGAGGTGCCAGAGCGCGGGCGTGTCCGGCGCGAGCCCCGCGACGAAGTTGATGGACATGAGGTCCACGGGATGGAGCTCCTCGGGGACCTCGCGGGGAGAGAGATCCTCCGCGCCCGCGAAGACCCGTGGCCGCACCGGGCCCGCGTCCGCCTCCCGCTTCAAGAGGAGCTTCAGGAAGCCCGTGGGCCGTTCCAGCACGTCCACATAGGTCACGTGGTAGGTGCCCTCGTTGGCCTGGTAGAGGACGGCGAACTGGAGCCCGAGCACGGCGGCCACGCACCGCGCCGGGGAGAGGGCGCGTGCCAGCACCCCGCCCATCAGCGCGAGCGTGACGGCCCCCACTCCGGCGGCCTGGAGGAAGTTGCCGTGGAGGATCTCGAGGGAGGGGGGATCCGCCTTCTCCCAGAGGGAGGGGATGACGCCGTTGGAGAACAGCCGCCACCGCCACTCGCCCAGCGCGAGCAGCCCGAGAACACCGGCGAGCACGAGTCCGGCCTGGCCGAGCCGCCGCGACAGGGCGGAGTCCCGGAGGACGGCCTCCAGCCCGGCGCCAGCGCCCAGGGCGAGGGGGAACAGGACGTAGGGCAGCATCTTCTCCGGGTAGCGGAAGGCCTTCCAGAGAGGAACCCACTGGTAGAACCAGCGGTAGAGCGGGACTTGGTGCGCCAGCGTCAGGGCGAGGATGGCCAGCGTGACGGCGGACACCTTCCAGGCCAGCGGGTGGCGCCGCCAGGTCCACAGGGCTCCGCCCAGCAGGAGGACGGCCGGGAGCCCCATGTACACCGAGTGCACCCAGAAGCCGCCCATTCCCGTCAGGAACAGCTCATCCGCCATCGCGCTCGAGGCCGCCGTGCCCGACTCCGGATCCAGGAAGAGCGCCCCGAGGGCGAGCTCGAGCAGCCGCAGGGGATGGAACGAGAAGGAGGTGGCCACCTGGAGCGTGGGCGCGCTGGGCCAGGCGTTCTGGAGGGTGGTGAGGACGGGGAGGATCTGCACCGCGCACAGCAGCGCGCCGAGCACGATGAGCAGTCCGGCCCGGGGCGCGGCCCGCAGCGCGTCCACGCGAGCCGGGCGCAGCAGCACGAGCACCAGCAGCATGCCGTTGCACAGGGCGAAGCTCTGGGCATCTCCGCTGAGGAGGACGAGGCTCAGCGGGAGGGCGGCGGCGGTGGCGCGGCCCACGGAGGGCGCACGCAGGAAGCGCTCGGCGCCCCAGAGGGCCCAGGGGAACGTGCTGGCCGCCATGAGGTAGAGCAGGTTGTTGCTGATGCCCACCATGTAGCCGCACAGCGCGTAGGTGAGCCCCGCGAACAGGGCGGGACCGGGGCCCAGGCTCCAGAGCCGGGCGAAGAGGAACGTGCCTCCCAGGGCCGCCACGTAGGAGAGCAGCGTGATCAGCTTGAGCGCCGTGCCGGGCGGCAGCAGCAGGTAGAGCAGGTTGGCCGGGTGGAAGGCCCCGGAGATGAGCATCCCCGGGTAGGGCTGCCCCAGCGCGTTGTACGGGTACCAGTCGGGGAACTGGAGCTGCGAGACGCGCTCGGCCCAGTACTGCTTGAGCGGGTAGTAGACGCGGAGGATGTCGCGCGAGGCGAAGATCTTCCCGGAGAAGGCCGCCCGGTGGAAGTAGAGGAGGGGGAGGGCGAAGGCCGTAGCCACCACCGCGAGGCGGGTCCTGGCCTGCTGGGAGAGGGGCATGGGCTTCGAGTCGGTTGCGTGGAAGCGGCCGACCTTGCCAGGAGCACGTGGCGGACAGCAATCCAACTCCGCCGGAGCGCTCGTCCGGACGCGCTCCGCACCTGCCCGCCTGCCGTGCATGAGCCCGGCTTCTCCTCTGTCCTCACCCGCTGCTTGGGCGCGCACACGCTCATCGGTTATTCTTCAGCCTGTAAAATTCCTCCCAGACTGAGGGTGATGACGATGTCGGGTGACGCGAACGGTAAGGTGGGCAAGCACGCGGTCGTACTCGGTTCGAGCATGGCGGGTCTTCTGACGACCCGGGTCCTGTCCGATCAGTTCGAGAAGGTCACCCTCATCGAGCGAGACGAACTGCGGGACGATCCGGAGCCACGCAAGGGCACGCCCCAGATCCAACACCCCCACGTGTTGCTGGCCAAGGGCGCTCAAATCATGGCGGAGCTCTTCCCAGGGCTCTTCGAGGAGCTCGTGGCGGCGGGTTCGACCCCCGCGGAGATGTCCGACGCGGCCTGGTTCCACTCGGGCTATTGGTTGGTACGCGCCAAGACGGGGGTGATCGCCTACAGCCAGAGCCGGGGGTTGCTGGACTGGAAGGTGCGTCAGCGCGTGCGGGCATTGCACAACGTGGAGGTCATGGAGCGCTGCGAGGCCAAGGGCTACCTGGCCACCCCGGACAACACGCGCGTCACGGGTATCCGGCTCCACCGCAAGGGGGAGGCCGAGACGGTCCTGGACGGAGTGGACCTCGTGGTGGACGCGAGCGGCCGTGGCTCCCAGACGCCCCAGTGGTTGGAGCAACTCGGCTATCCTCGTGTACCGCAGACACTCGTCAAGACGGACGTCTGCTACACCAGCCGTATCTTCCACCGGCCCAAGAACCACCAGGCCGATTGGTTGATGGTGGCCATCTACGCCGAGCCGCCCCATGGCAAGCGCGTGGGCATGATCTTCCCCATCGAGAAGGACCGCTGGCTCGTGACGCTGGCGGGTTACCTCAAGGAGCATGCTCCGATGGACGATGCCGGGTTCCTGGAATACGCGCGCTCGTTGGCGCGGCCCGACGTCCATGATGCCATCAAGGACGCCGAGCCGGCGGGGCCGATCGTCCAGCACAAGATTCCCGGCAGCCAGCGCCGGCATTACGATCAGATGGATCGCTTCCCTGAGCACCTGGTGGTGCTCGGGGATGCGGTGTGCAGCCTCAACCCGCTGTACGGCCAGGGCATGACGTCCGCTGCCCTGCAGGTGATGCTGCTCGACAAGTGTTTGCGCAACCAGGCTCCGGGTTCCCTCACGGGCCTGGCGCAGCGGTTCCGCAAGCAGGTGCCCTCCGTGTTGCTGTTGCCGTGGATGATGGCCATGAGCCAGGACATGAGCCACCCGGAGGTGGAGGGCGCCCGGCCTCCCGGCTTCGGGTTGATGACCTGGTACACCAAGCAGATCATCTCCCTGGCCGCGCATGACGAGGAGGTCGTCCGCAGCTTCGCGAACGTGCAGCACATGCTGAAGTCCCCCGCGACGTTGTTCTCACCTGGCATGCTGTGGCGCGTGTTGACGGCACGCCCGCCGAAGGCCGGGACCTCTCACGCCTCGTCGTGATGGTCCGGACGGGCGGCGGGGCTCCGAGTCCGCGGACCCCACCTCCACCTGTCTGGTGGCGGTGGGTCCGCATCTCGCCCCGCGACGGGTATCTCCTCAGACGAGCACGAAGGTGCTCGCGAGCGCCAGGCAGTACCAGTAGGTGTAGTGCATGTAGGTCTTGTGGTCCTGCTCGGGGCGGTGCCGGGTGAGCACCTGGATGCAGATCATCAAGCTCGTGAGCGCGAGCAGGGCATCGAAGACGAGCACCTGAGGCGAGGCGCCGGCCATCGTCGCGGGCGCGCCCACCAGCCGCATCATCAGCAGGTGGGTGAGCACCGCCAGCGCGGCGAAGCCAACGCCCAGGAATCTGCGCGTGGCCGTGATGCCGAACACCATCGGGAATGTCTTGCGCCCGCAGTCCCTGTCCCCTTCGATGTCACGCAGGTCCTGCAGCGGCACCAGCAGGAAGACGGACACGGACAGGAAGGTGAGCCATTCGTTGGCTCCCTGGGGAACGATGGGGGACGCGATCCTCCATCCCGCTTCCAGTGACGCCCATACCCCCAGCCCCATCGACAGGTTCTTGATGAACCAGTTGCGCGCACCGCGCAGCAGGTTGTGGACGATGGTCACTGCCTGCCAGAGCAGGGTCCACTCCAACACCCCGAACCACCAGCCCACCAGCGTGTAGAGGGTCATGGCGAGCACCCACCGGATGCTCGCGCCCCGGAGCGACACCATTCCTCGTGCCAGCGGGCGGTCCGGCTTGTTGATCCGATCCTCCTCCACACCCATGAGCTGGTTGGAGAGACAGAACGTGAAGGCGTAGAGCGTGAAGTACAGCAGGCCCCGCCCCAGCTGCGGCACCAGCTCGAGCGCGGAACTTCCCGCGGTATGCCAGGCCGCCAGCCCGAAGATGAGGCCCGGCATCACCGCCGAGGAGATGTCCCTCCGGATGACCTGATAGATGAAGGACACCTCGTGTGCCACCAATGCCCACAGGGCGCGTGACCGCGGACGCTGACTCTCCTCCTGCGTCCCGGAAGGCGTTTCTGTCGGCCACGACTCAGTCAATGCTTTGGAGTCCATTGGGCCCTGTCTCCTCGACCCCCCTCGCATGTTGACCCACCTTTCGGACGGGCAGGGGCCACGGTTGCCCCCAACTCAGGAGGCCATAGAGCGACCTCTCTTAGCAGAATCTTCTTGGAAAGTCAAAATACAGGATAAGCCGTAAAACGAGAAATCTTTCAATGGAATCGGGTTTCCTGAACCGACCTCCTGGGTTCATCTCGCGGCAATCCGGGCAAGGGGACGGGGCCCCGTATTTCTGCTCTCCGAGCCAGGGGACGACCTGCACTTCACTGCGCTTTCCGGGTCGGCTATGGTCGGGTCAACCAGTACCTCCAGCAGGGCCACTTAAGGGCGCTTCTAGAAATGACGCCAACTGAGCTGAACGCGATCACCAAAAAGCTGTTCCAGAGCTATCAGAACCACTCGGGCATGGCGACGCCGCCGTTGGTCTACTTGACCATGCTGATCATGGATCACGAGGGAGAGCGGTCGCGCAACATCGCCATCGCGCTGCTTCCGGGGCTCATCGTGACGCTGGGTCTGCTGCTGCCCTTTTTCGTCATCCGCACCACGCTGAAGAAGGCGCTCGCCCACAATGCCGAGGACAAGCCCGGCGATCGGTTGACGCGCATCTTGAAGGTGCCGCGTACGATTGAGATGTACCTCACGACGGGGACGGGCATTGGTGTCGGTCTGTACGTGGGCCTTCCGGCCCTCTATTACGGGACGAGCCTCTGGGTGGTGCCCTGGGCCACGCTCGTCGCGATGCTGATTTCGCTGCTGGTCTGGCTGCAGATCCGGCTCGCCCTCGAGAAGCTCATGAGCCCGTACGCCATCGAGGAGTTCCATCGGCATCCCGAGGCGGCCCTCCGGGGGGGTGGACTCTTGTGGCCGCGGCAGCGCTGGTACCTGCCCTACGCGTTCGGGTTGTTCGTGGCGAACACGTTGGTGTTCACCGCCACCATCGTGGGGAAGGAGGCGCTCGGCGCCTATGAGGAGATGCGCAACCTCGTGGTGAGCAACTCCTCGCTCCCGTTCCTGGAGGTGCTGGAGCAATCCGTCGACAAGCTGAAGGTGAGCATCGGGGTTCCGTTGACGTTGCTGGGCATCTTCCTGCTGCTCAACGCCGCGCTGTCCGCGTGGCGGATTGCCCAGCACCAGTCCGAGGCGGCCCGGTGCGTGCAAGAGGCCATGCAGGCCCTGGCGTCGGGCAAGCCGAAGCTGCCGGATTGGATCTCCACCGATGAGGTGGGCGATCTCTCGCTGGCCACCGCGCAGGCCTTCGAGCAGCTGCGCGCCTTCTCGCTGTCGCTGGGAGAGTCGGCGAACAACCTGCGCGGCTCGGCCCAGCAGCTGGGGTCGTCCACCTCCAAGCAGACGGAGATGCTCACCCTCCAGGCGACGGCCTTGCAGGAGACCCAGGTCACCACCCAGGAGATCAAGGAGACCTCCGCGCTCGCCGCCCAGAAGGCCGAAGACATCCTGCACAAGACGGAGAAGGCCGACGAGATCAGCCGGCTGGGTCAGTCCGCCATCGAGCACAGCCTCGACAGCATCCAGCAGATCGGCGATCAGGTGCGAGAGATGTCGCGGCAGATCAAGGCGCTTGGAGATCGGGCGCGTCAGATCGGCAACATCACGACCACGGTGAAGGATCTGGCCGACCAGTCGAACATGCTGGCGCTCAACGCCGCCATCGAGGCCGTGCGCTCGGGTGAGCACGGCCGGGGTTTCGGTGTGGTGGCGCGCGAGATCCGCTCGCTGGCGGATCAGTCCATCAAGGCGACCACCAAGGTGCGGGAGATCCTCCTGGACATCAGCTCGGCCATTCGCACCTCGGTGTCGATGATGGAGCAGGGCACCGTGCGCGTGGAGGCCAGTATCGTCCAGGTGCGGGAGTTCGGCACCCGCATCCAGGAGCTCGCGGGCATCGTGAGGGACAACGCCGCGTCGGTGCGGCAGATCACCGCGGCCGTGACGCAGCAGAACAGCGGAATCGTGCAGATCGTCCAGGCGGTCACCCAGCTGTCCACGATGATGGACCAGACGATGGAGCAGCTGCGTGCCTCGGACGAGGCGCTGACCGTGGTGAATGGAGTGGCCGAGACGGTGACCCAGTTCGTGGGCAACTACGGTTGGCAGGGTGACCAGAAGCAGGAAGGGCGCGGCGACGCCCAGGGCTGAGCGGTTCGCTCCAGGCCCGCTGGCGCTTGTTCGAGGGCTGCCGCTGCGAGGGGGGCACGCGTCGACCGTGCCTCTACCTCGGCACCCTCCGCACCTCACTGTCGTGTTCTGTTCACAGCCTGAGCACGTCGAGCAGATGTGCTCCTGATTCCGATTAGCGGCATGCTGCCGAAGTGGCATCATCTGGAACGGAGTGCGGCGAGCGCACCTACTTCCCCTGGATGAATGACATGCAGCACGCCTACGCGAACATCAACGGCATCCGGATGCACTACGTCATGGAAGGGAAGGGGGAGCCCATCCTCTTCCTCCATGGATGTCCTGAATACTGGGGAGTCTGGAAGCGGTATCTCGCGGAGTTCTCGAAAGACCATCTGGTCATCGCTCCAGATCTCCGGGGTTACAACCAGACCACACGCCCCAACGAAGTCGAGCAGTACGGCATCAACCTGCTGGTGGAGGACGTGCGCGCGCTGTTGGAGCACCTGGGCCTGCGCGAGGTCACCGTGGTGAGCCAGGACTGGGGCGCGCTGCTGGGCTGGAGCTTCGCGCTGCGATACCCGGAGTGCGTCCGAAGGTTCATCACCGCCAACATCACACACCCTGCCCTGTTCAACCGCGAGCTGCGGGAGAACCCGAGGCAGCAGGAGGCCAGCAGATACATGCTGACCTTCTCCATTCCGGGCATCGGCGCCCAACTGGCGGCAAACGACTTCGCGTTCATGCGCCAGTCGGTCATCGAGGACGCTCGCAAAGGGGGGGCGCAGCTCTCGGACGAGGATGTCGAGGAGTGGGTACGGACCTGGGGGGCTCCTGGCGCCATCGAGGCCATCCTCAACTACTACCGGGCCGCGAGGCTCGGCCCACCGGACGGCAAGGGCTACCCGGGTGGCAGCAACCTCCTGGAGGGGGTGCCCCAGGAGAGGTGGAAGGTGAACTTCCCCGTGTTGATGCTCTGGGGGGATGCAGACCGCGCACTCCTGTCGGACTGCCTCAATGGGTTGGAAGAATACGTGCCCGATCTCACCCTCCATAAATTCCCAGGGGCGACACACTGGGTCACCTTGCAGCGGTCGGCACAGGTCATCCCGTACATCCGCGAATTCATGGCGCGCAAAGGGTGAGCGAGCTGCTCACACTGTCAGGGGTTGGGCCCGCTGGTCCTGACCCGGCGGGTTCCGCGGGCGCTCCGCGGAGCACGGCGCCAGGGCATCGCGTCCGGCACACTCTGGGTCTCACGAACGTCGACAACCCCGCCCGTAGCGCTTAGCCTCCCGCTCGTGCCCGACCCCACCGAGCCTGTCACTTCTACCAGGGACGCCATGGCGAGCGAAGCGGAGCAGTTCGACGGCAATCCCGTCAGCCCCAAGAATCTCCTCGAGCCCCTTCCTCTCTACAAGCGGCTGAGAGAGGTAGACCCGGTCTATTGGTCGGACGCGGTGCATGCGTGGTTCATCACGCGCTACGACGACGTGCTGAACTGCTTTCGCGATCCGCGCCTGAGCGCCAACCGGATGGCGTTCTACCAGGCCCAACTCGGGCCGCTCGAGCAGATTGGCCCGGGCCTCATCGACAATCTGATGTGGTCGCTCTCGCATCAGATGTCCATGAGGGACGGCCCGGAGCATATCCGGATGCGCCGGCAGACCTCCGCGGGGTTCTCGCCCCAGGCGCTCGATGCCTGGCGCCCGGCCATCCGCCAGACCGCGGAGCAGTTGGTGGATCGGGTCATGCAACAGGGGCGCATGGACGTGGTGAAGGCGGTCTCCACCCAGCTGCCTCCCATCGTGATCGCGGAGTTCCTCGGGATTCCCCGGGAGGATCGCGACAGGTTCCTGGAGTGGTCGCACCCCATCGCGGATTTCAATGCCCCCGCCGCGGGCACCGACGTGGTGGCATTGGCCCGTGAGAGCAACAAGGCGATCGGGGAGTTGGTCCAATATCTCAAGGGCCTCATCGAGGAGCGTCGCCACAACCCCGGGCAGGACGCGCTCAGCAAGATGCTGCAGGAGCAGGCGGCAGGGCGCATGACCCTGGACGAGCTGGTGTCCAACACCAGCCTCATCCTCTTCGCCGGACACACCACCACCACGGATCAGATCAGCAACGGTCTGTACGCGCTGCTGACGCATCCGGAGGAACTCCAGAAACTCCAGTCGGATCTCGGCCTGGTGAAGTCCGCCGTGGAGGAGATGCTGCGCTTCAGTCCGGCGGTCCCTTTCATGCACCGGATCGCCTCGGAGACCTTCGAGCTGCGTGGCAAGACCATCAAGAAGGGGGACGTGGTGTTCATGGGGCTGGCCGCCGCCAACCGCGATCCCCAGGCCTTCCCGGATCCAGATCGGTTCGACATCAGCCGCGACCACCTGCACAACAAGCACATGGCCTTCACCTTCGGGCCCCATCATTGCATTGGCGCGGGTCTGGCTCGCCGCGAGCTGGAGATTACATTCGAGGTGCTGTTGACGCGTCTGCCGGGCCTGCGCCTGGACGAGGAGCAGGCGCCGCAGCTCAAGTGCCACAGCCTGATGTTCCGCGGTTTCGAGTCTCTGCCCGTGCGGTGGTGAAGCCACGGGCAAGAGCTTCCTCCTGGACGGCATCCGGGGGTGATGGCCCTCGTGAGCTTGCCTGGGGGGTCGAGGCAGGCTCTAGCGGAACCTCGTGCTGGAATCCGTTATAAGCCAGCCCGAAATGTTTACCGGACTCATCCAGGACATCGGTGTGGTGGAGCGGGTCATCCCCGGAGGGATGACGGACGTGTGGATTCGCACGGCGCTGGGCGCGAAGGACTTCGCGCTCGGTGAATCGATCGCCGTGGACGGCGCCTGCCTGACGGTGGTGGAGCGGAGCGGGGAGTCGTTCCGGGTGCAGGCGGCCCCGGAGACGCTCCGGCGCACCACCCTGGGAGCCGTGGCCCCCGGCTCGCGCGTCAACCTCGAGCGGGCGCTCGCGTTGGGCGACCGGCTGGGCGGCCACCTCGTCAGCGGTCACGTGGACGCCGTCAGCGAGGTGCTGGAGACGCGGCCCGAGGGCGGCTCGTGGGTGATGGTGTTCCGGCTCCCCGAGGCCCTGGCGCCCTTCTTCATCGAGAAGGGCTCGGTGGCCATCGACGGCATCAGCCTCACCGTCAACTCGGTGGGGGTGGACCGCTTCAGCGTGCAGCTCATCCCCGAGACGCAGGAGCGCACCACGCTCCGGGCCAAGGCCGTGGGCGAGCGGGTGAACCTGGAGGGGGACATGATTGGCAAGTACGTGGCGCGGCTGGTGTCGCTGCGCCAGGGCCCGGGTGGCGGGCTCTCCGAGGCGGTCATCAAGGCGGCGGGTTTCGGCGGATGATTCGAAGGAAAGGCCAGGAAGCAATGGCGCGCGGTGGCAGGCAGCACGAGTCGGACAGCATCTCCCTGGTGGAGCGGGCGCTGGCGGAGATCCGCAAGGGGCGCATGGTCATCCTCACGGATGACGAGGACCGGGAGAACGAGGGAGACCTCGTCATGGCGGCGGAGAAGGTGACGCCGGAGGCCATCAACTTCATGGCCACCCACGGGCGCGGGCTCATCTGCCTGTCGCTCGTCGAGGAGCGCATCCGCCGGCTCAACCTGCCCCTCATGGTGCAGGACAACACCTCCTCCTTCCAGACGGCCTTCACCGTCTCCATCGAGGCCGCCCAGGGCGTCTCCACCGGCATCTCCGCCGCGGACCGTGCCCACACCATCCAGGTCGCGGTGGCCCCCGACGCGAAGCCGAGCGACCTGGCGCGCCCCGGCCACGTCTTCCCGCTGCGCGCCCGTGACGGCGGCGTGCTCGTGCGCACCGGGCAGACCGAGGGCAGCGTGGACCTGGCGCGTCTGGCCGGCCTCACGCCCGCGGGCGTCATCTGCGAGATCATGAACCCGGACGGCACCATGGCCCGCCGGCCGGACCTGGTGAAGTTCGCCCGGAAGCACAAGATGGTGCTGCTGTCCGTGGCCGACATCATCCGCTACCGGCTGGAGCGCGAGCGGCTCATCCGGCGCATCGGCGAGGCGACGCTGGAGCGCCGGGGGCAGGGCACCTTCCAGGCCTACACCTACGGCAGCGACGTGGACAGCGCGGTGCACGTGGCCCTCGTCAAGGGGGACATCTCCGGCCGCGAGCCCGTGCTCACCCGCGTCCACCGGGCCTGCCTCGTGGGAGATCTGCTGGGCAGCGCCGGGTGCGACTGCGGCAGCCAGCTCGAGCAGGCCTTCCAGCGGATTCAAGAGGCGGGGCGCGGCGTGGTCGTCTTCCTCCAGCGCGACGTGCCCCCGAAGAACCGCCTGCAGTGCACCCACGTCTCCAACGAGGAGGCGGTGCCGGGCAACAACGATCAGACGCGCCTGCGCGAGTTCGGCGTGGGGGCGCAGATCCTCAAGGACCTGGGGCTGTCCCGGCTGCGGCTGCTCACCAACAACCCCAAGAAGATCGTGGGGTTGGAGAGCTACTCGCTGGAGGTGGTGGAGCAGATTCCGCTCACCCTGTCCGCCGAGCCCGTCCGGCGGGTGGCCGCGCGCCGTCCTCCCCGCCGCCGCACGACGAAAACTCTGTAGGGACGCCAGCCGGGTGGCTGGTGTAGAGAGGGGCCGCACATGCCTCGCTACATCGAAGGTGACTTTCTTCCTCCCAAGGGCCGTTTCGCCATCTGCGTGGCCCGTTTCAACGCGTTCATCACCGAGGAGCTGGTGAAGGGCGCCGTGGACACGCTGGTGCGCCACGGAGTGGCCGACGGAGACATCGACGTCTTCCGCTGCCCCGGCACCTATGAGCTGCCGGCGCTCACGCGGCGCGTGGCGGACTCGCGCGCCTACGTGGGCATCATCACCCTGGGCGCCGTCATCCGCGGCGGCACCCCGCACTTCGACTACGTGGCGGGCGAGTGCGCCAAGGGCATCGGCACCGTGGCCTTCAACGCCCAGGCGGCCGTCACCTTCGGCGTGCTCACGTGCGACACGGTGGAGCAGGCCATCGACCGGGCCGGCGTGAAGGCCGGCAACAAGGGCTCGGAGGCCGCCGCCGCCTGCATCGAGATGGTCAACCTCCACGCGAAGCTGGCCACCACGCTGGCCTCGGACGGGAAGAAGGGCTAGCCATGGGCGCTCGGAGAACCGCACGGGAGCGCGCATTGCAGGCGCTCTACCAACTGGAGATGACGCCCGGCTCCGTCCACGAGGCCCTGGAGTCCGCGTGGGCCGCCACCGAGGAGTCCCACCGCGAGGCCGAGGCGGTGAAGTTCGCCCGCGAGCTGGTGGACGGCGTCATGGGCAACCGGGCGGAGATCGACCGGCTCATCGAGCAGCACAGCCACAACTGGCGGTTGGACCGCATGTCCCGCATCGACCGCAACGTGCTGCGCCTGGGCGTCTTCGAGCTGAAGTACCGCCCGGACATCCCCAAGAAGGTGTCCCTCAACGAGGCGGTGGAGCTGGGCAAGAACTTCGGCACCGAGGAGTCCAGCGCCTTCGTCAACGGCCTGCTGGACCGCGTGGCCGTGGCGCTGGGGAAGCAGTGAACGTCGCCGCCTACGACATCGGCCTGCAGGGCCTGGACTCGCTGGAGGGGGTGGACGCGCTCTGCCTCTTCGTCGGCGAGGACGACCGGCCCCTGCCGGGCTCGGCCGGTTTCGTGGACTGGCGGCTGTGCGGCGCCCTGTCGCGCGTGCTCCAGTCCGGCTTCTTCGTGGGCGCCCAGGGCGACTCGCTCCTGCTGCCCGCCGATGGCCGCTTCCCCGTGCCCCGCATCTTCGTCGTCGGCCTGGGGCGCAGGAAGGGCCTGGATGCCTCCTCGCTGGGTGAGGCGCTCGCCAACGCCGGCCAGGTGCTCGCCCGGGCGAAGGTGGAGGGCGTGGCCTTGGAAATCCCCGGCACCGGCGCGCTCGACGAGGCCGCCCGGGCCGCTTCCCTGACAGACAAGTTCATCCCGGCTTTCAAGGGAGGCAAGAAGGTCGCCGTCCTGGCGGACAAGGATCTGGCACGCCGCCTGCCCGGACGTAAGGGCTGAAGCTCGCCGCCGCCCTCCGTTCTGCTACGATGGGGGGCCGGTTCCAACCCATGAAGTTCAAGATCCTGATCGTGGAGGACTCCAAGGCGTCACGCGAGCTGATCGCCGCGACGGTGGAGTCCATCTCCGGTCTGGAGGCGATCGCCACCAGCAGCGGCTTCGAGGCCCTCAAGCTCCTGCCCCGGCACCGGTTCGATCTCATCATCACCGACATCAACATGCCGGACATCAACGGGTTGGAGCTCATCAACTTCGTCAAGAAGAACCCCAACTACCGCGACACGCCGCTGTTCATCGTCACCACCGAGGGCCGTGAGAAGGATCGCGACCGCGGGCTGGCGCTCGGCGCGGCGGAGTATCTCGTCAAGCCCTTCTCACCGCAGAGCCTGGTCGGGCTCGTGCGCCGCTATCTCAAGCTCGCGTGAACCAGGCCGGAAAAGCACTCGCGGAGTTCGTTGCCGAGGGGACGGAGATCCTCGAGGCGCTGGGCAAGGATCTGCTCGTGCTGGATCAACAGCGCGGCTCGGACCCGGACCCGGATCTCATCAACGGCATCTTCCGGGCGGCGCACTCGCTCAAGGGCCTGTCCGCGCTCTTCGGGCAGGAGCGCATCTCGAAGCTCGCCCACCAGGCCGAGGATCTGCTGGACCGGCTGCGGCTGGGCAAGCTGTCGCTGGACGACCAGGTGCTGGACTCGCTCATCGAGGCGCTGGACGTGCTCCAGGCCCTGTTGGCCGAGGCTTCCCGCGAGGTGTCCTCGGATGCCCTGAGCGGGCGGGTGACGGAGCTGGGCTCGCGGCTGGCGAACCTGGGCGTCACGTCGGCGGCCGTCGACGAGGATCCGCTGGATCGGCTGGAGCTGGACGCGCAGGTGCGCGCCGTCTTCACCGAGTACGAGGAGCACCGCCTGCGCGAGAACGTGCGCCGGGGCGTGGCCCTCTACCGCGTGCGCGCCGCGTTCGACCTGTCCGACTTCGACACGGGGCTGGCCGAGCTCAACTCGCGCCTCAAGCCGCTGGGCGAGGTCGTCAGCACGCTGCCTTCGTCGGAGCCGGGCGGGGCCTCGGGCATCGCGTTCGATCTCATCTTCGGCGCCAAGGTGCCGGAGGCGGAGCTGGCGGCGAAGCTCCAGGGCACGCCCGCGCAGCTCTTCTCGCTGAAGGTGCGTCCCGTGGGGAGTGCGCAGGCCCCCGCGGCGCCCGCTCCCGTGGCGCAGTCCGTGGCCCAGGGGATCCGCCCGTCCGCCCCCGCCGCCGATGCGCCCACGCCTCCCAAGAAGCCGCGCAAGAAGCGGGCTCCCAAGGGGAGTGGCGCGGAGACGCCCGCCCCGGCCGTGACGGAGAGCCTCGTCCAGGCCCCGTTGCTGCGCGCCGTGGAGGAGGCCAGCCCGGAGGATCTCACCCAGGGCGTGCTGGAGGCGATGCGGATGGGCGAGTCCTCCTCGCCCCCCCGCCCCGAGCTGGCCGGGCCCCCGGTGCGCACGCTCACGGACGAGCCGGCGTCCCCGCGCGGCCCGCGGATGGAGAACGAGTCGGCGCGCTCGCTCACCCAGACGGTGCGCGTGGACATCAGCCGTCTGGACGCGCTGATGAACACCGTGGGCGAGCTGCTGCTCATCAAGGCCAACCTGCAGCGCATGGTGGAGACGGCGCGCCAGCAGGAGGGCTCGGTGATGCTCTCCAGCAAGCTGTGGGGGCAGGAGCTGTCGCGCGAGACGCGGCAGTTGGAGCGCAAGCTGGACGCGCTCCAGCAGGGCCTGCTCGAGGCGCGCATGGTGCCCGTGGGCCAGGTGTTCGACCGGCTCGCCCGGCTGGTGCGCCGCATCGCCCGGGACGCGGGCAAGGAGATCGACTTCGTCATCGGCGGCGGCGACGTGGAGCTGGACAAGCTCATCGTCGAGGAGCTGAGCGATCCCCTGATGCACATCATCCGCAACGCCATCGACCACGGCGCGGAGTCGCCGGAGGCGCGGATGGCGGCGGGCAAGCCCCGGCGTGCGCGCGTGTCGCTGCGGGCCGAGCAGAAGGGCAACCACGTCGTCATCGAGGTGAGCGACGACGGAGGCGGCATCGACGAGCTGGCCGTGCGCGACATGGCCCTGCGCAAGAACCTCATCACCGAGGTCCAGGCGCGGGAGATGAGCCGGCGCGAGCTGCTCAACCTCATCTTCCTGCCGGGCTTCTCCACCGCCCGCAGCGTGTCCGAGCTGTCCGGCCGCGGCGTGGGCCTGGACGTGGTGAAGAACAACATCGGCAACCTGTCCGGCATCATCGACGTGTGGAGCGAGCGCGGGCAGGGCACGGCCTTCCACCTCACGCTGCCCGTCACCCTGGCCATCATCCGCGCCCTGGTGGTGGGCGTGAGTGGCCGCACCTACGCGGTGCCGCTCAACAGCGTGCTGGAAATCCTTTCCGTGAAGCCCTCGGAGATCCGCACCGTGGAGCGGCGCGAGGTGCTGGACGTGCGCGGCACCACGCTGCCCCTGATGCGCCTGGCCCGGCAGTTCGGCCACCCCGAGCGCCAGAACGACCGGCACTTCGTGGTGGTCGCCGGCCTGGCCCAGGAGCGGCTGGGCATCGCCGTGGACGAGCTGCAGGGCCAGCAGGACATCGTCGTCAAGTCGCTGGGTGGCCGCCTGCAGGGCGTGCGAGGGATCTCGGGCGCCGCGGACCTGGCCAACCGGCGCACCGTCCTGGTGCTGGATGTCGGTGCCCTGCTGGAGGAGGGGATGAGCCTGGAACGACGCCGCGCGTGATGTCTCCGGCCGTAGGGCTGCTATCCTCTACCTCGTGCCTTCCCTGTCCGTCCTGCTCGACAGCTTCTTCTACCGTCCGGATGAGGACGTCGGCCCCATCCAGGAGCTGGTGGCCGGCACCGATGAGACCGTCGAGCCCGTTCCCGAGGAGATCCCCGAGGAGTACCTGGCCTTCCGGCTGGAAGGGGAGCACTACGCGGTGCCCATCCACGGGGTGCGGGAGATCGTCAAGGTTCCGCCGCTCACCGAGGTGCCTCGCGCCGCGGCCAACCTGCTCGGGGTGATGTACCTGCGCGGCGAGGTGTTGCCCGTCTACGACATCAAGGTGAAGCTGCGGCTGGCGGACAAGGCGCCGCTGGTGGCGGGTCCGGATGCGGCGGAACCTCCGCGCGGCGCGCGCATCATCGTGGTGCAGACGGCGGACGGGCTGGCGGGCATCTGGGTGGACTCGGTCTCCGAGGTGGTGCGGCTCCGGCCCTCGATGCTGGAACTGGCCCCTCCCGGCGTGGGCGGCGGCGAGCGTGACTGCGTGGTGGGGCTCGGGCGGCGCAAACAGCAGCTCTTCATCCTGCTCGACATCTGGCAGGCCCTCACATGAGACAGCGCTTCAACGTCCTCAGCCAGCTGACGCAGTCCCAGGCCGACGAGTCCGCCGCGGCCGAGAGGGATCCGCTCGTCCAGCTGTGCGCCTTCTTCGTCGGGCCCGAGGAGTACGCGGTGGACATCATGCGGGTGGAGGAGATCCTCCAGCCCCAGCGCCTCACCCCCATCCGCGGCGCGCCGCCCTTCATCGAGGGCGTCATCCGCCTGCGCGGCTCCATCATCCCCGTGGTGGATCTGCGCAAGCGGCTGCTCGGCGTGGAGGCCCCGGTGGATACGCCGAAGACGCGGCTGCTGGTGTGCTGGCTGGGCCGCAGGCGCGTGGCCTTCACCGTGGACCGCGTGTCCGAGGTGGTGCGGCTGCGGCGCAGTGAGATCAAACCCGCCCCGGCCATTGGCGCGGTGGGCCCGGCCCCCTTCGTCGTCGGCGTGTACGGCGAGCAGGAGAAGCGGGAGCAGGAGAAGCAGGAGAAGCGCCAGCCGGAGCGGCGCGGGCTGGAGCGGCGCGCACCGGATGCCCGGGGACAGGAGCGGCTCAAGCTGCTGCTGGACGTGAAGGCGTTGCTGCTCTCGGAGATGGTGTGCGACCGGAGGGTGAACGGATGATGGAGGAGGGGCGGAACGCCGAGGAGGCGCGTTACCGCGCCCTGCTGGAGCTGGACGTGTCCGCCGCGGGCGCACGGGAAACGCTCGTGGCGGGGCTCCATGACGAGAGCTGGCGGGTGCGCCGCGCCGCCGCCGACGGCCTCACCCGGGTGCCCGAGCGCGACAAGGTGGTGGAGCGTCTCATCTCCGTGCTGGGCGAGCGCGACGAGACGGGCGCGCGCAACGCGGCGGCCGAGTCGCTCGCGGGCATGGGCGCGGAGGCGGTGGGGCCGCTGGTGCGGCTGCTCGGGCACGTGGATCCGGATCAACGCAAGTTCGCCGCGGACATCCTCGGGCAGCTGGGACAGCCCCAGGCCGAGGACGCCCTGGTGCAGGCGATGATGCAGGACACGGACCTCAACGTCCGGGTGGCCGCGGCGGAGGCGCTGGGCCAGGTGGGCGGCAAGGTCGCGGCCCGCGCGCTGGAGCGCATCCTGTACGACCCCGAGCCGCTGCTGCAGTTGAGCGCGCTGGAGTCGCTCGCGGCCCTGCGCCACCCGCCGCCCCTGCCGGAAGTGGTGCGGTTGCTGGGAAATCCCACGCTCAAGCGCAGCGCCTACCGGGTGCTGGGCCTCATTCCGCAGGTGGCCGCCACGGAGCTGGTGTGCCGGGGACTGGGCGCGGAGTCTCGCTCCACCCGCGAGGCGGCGCTCGTGGCCCTGGGCACCCAGGCGAGCCTGGCCGAGCCGTCCCTGCGGCCCGAGATGGAAGCGGCGGTGCGGCTGGCGCTCAAGCGGCTGCCGGAGGCGGTGGGGTGGGTGGCCAGCGCGCTGGAGTCGGATGACATCGAGCTGAAGGCCGGAGCGCTCGTGGCGGCGGCGGCCCTGCGCGAGCCGCAGCTGGCGCCCCTGGTGGCCGAGGTGGCGCAGGAAGAGCGGCTGATGCCGGAGGTGATGCGCACGCTGGCGTACTTCGGCCCGGAGACGGGGCGCGAGCTGCTGGCGAGCATGGATCGGCTCTCCTTCCCGGCCCGCGAGGTGGCGGGGCACGTGCTGGTGGAGCTGGTGGACGCCACGTTCGTCCCCGAGCTGGTGCAGATGCTCGACTGGGGCGAGGTGGACCTGAAGGCGGTGGCGGTGCAGGCGCTGGGGCGGACGAGCTCGCTGGAGGCGGTGGAGCCCCTGGCGCAGCTGCTCTCGCACCCGGAGCTGGCCGGGCCGGCGGTGCGCGCGCTGGTGACGCTGGCCGCCCACTTCCCCAAGCAGGTGGTGCAGGCGCTGGAGTCGGCGCTGGAGCACGGGGCGGAGCCGGTGGTGCTGAGCGCGCTGGTGCGCGTGGGAGGCACGGCCATGCTGCCCCTGGTGCGGCGCACGGCGCGCGAGGCCTCCGTGCCGCTGCGGGCCACTGCGGTGGAGGTGCTGGCCGCGGTGGATCCGGTGGGCGGCCTGGAGCTGGCGCGCCAGTCGCTGACGGACGAGTCTCCCCGGGTGCGCACCGCGGCGGTGCGGGTGCTGGGCCAGGTGGGGGACAAGACGATGGCGGGGCTGTTGAAGCAGGCCCTGGCCGACGAGGCCCTGGAAGTGCGGCTCGCCGCCCTGGATGCGGTGGGGGAGTGCGGGGCCCTGGAGCGGGTGGCGGACCTGGAGGCCCTGGTGCCGCACCCGGATGGAGCCATCGCGTACCGGGCGGTGCAGGCCCTGGCGCGGCTGGGGGCGCTGCGGGACGAGGTGCTGCGGAAGGCCGTGGGCCATGGAGACCATGAGGTGGTGAAGGCGGCGCTGATGGCGGGCGCGGCCTCGTCCGAGGGGGTGTCGCTGGCGGTGGGGCTGCTGGGCCACGCGAGCTGGGACGTGCGGGCCGCGGCGGCGCGGGTGCTGGGAGACTCCGGTGGGCCCGAGTGCCTGCCGGCGACACGGGCCGCCCTGGCGGCCGAGATGGATTCATTGGCCCGCCGCGCGCTGGTGGACGCGGTGGAACGGTTGTCTGGGCGCTGAGCTGCCGCGGAGGTTCCCGGGGGTGATGCCTTTCGATACAGGCAGGCCGGAGATGACCGCGGAGGAGTTCCGCCTGCTGCGGGACTTCGTCTACGGCCATTGCGGCATCCTCGTGCGTGACGACATGAAGTACGTCATGCAACGGCGGCTGTGGCCGCGGCTGGAGGCGCTGGGCCTGACGGACTTCAGCGCCTACTACCGCTACCTGCGCTTCGACGCGCAGCGCCGCGCCGAGCTGGAGACGGCCATCGAGGCCCTCACCACGCACGAGACGTACTTCTTCCGCGAGCCGCGCCAGCTCAAGGCCTTCTCCGAGGAGGTGCTGCCCCAGCTGGAGCGCCGCAACGCCCGTACGAAGCGGTTGCGCATCTGGTCCGCGGGGTGCTCGTCCGGGGAGGAGGCCTACACGGTGGCCATGCTCCTCAAGGACAGCGGGCGCTTCGAGGGCTGGGACGTGGAGGTGCACGGCACGGACATCTCCCGCCGGGTGCTGGCCGCCGCGCGCCAGGGCGAGTACGGGCCCTCCGCGCTCCGCGCCACGCCTCCGGACAAGGTGGCCCGCTACTTCGTCCACGTGGGCCCCAACCGCGTGCGCGTGCGCGACGACATCCGCGCCTGGGTGTCCTTCGGGCACCACAACCTGCAGGATCCGGACGCGGCCCTGCACATCACCCGGCCGGACGTCGTCTTCTGCCGGAATGTGATGATCTACTTCGACACGCCCGCGCGGCAGCGGGTGTTGCGCCTCATCTACGACAAGCTGGTGCCCGGCGGTTACCTCTTGCTGGGGCACTCGGAGAACCTCATCAACCTCAGCGCGGACTTCGAGCTGGTGCACCTGCGCAGTGATCTCGTCTACCGCAAGCCGGAGCTCGGCGGAGGAGGCAGCCCGTGAGCGCCCACGAGCCCGTGAAGGTGCTGGTGGTGGATGACTCGGCCCACAACCGGCGGCTGCTGACGGAGCTGCTCGAGTCCTCGCCGGACGTGAAGGTGGTGGGCACGGCGTGCGACGGCAACGAGGGCCTGCGTCAGGTGCTGGCGCTGCACCCGGACGTGGTGACGCTGGACCTGGAGATGCCCCGGCTGGGCGGGTACTCGTTCCTGCGGCTGCTGAAGAGCTCGGCGCCCACGCCCGTCATCGTCATCTCCAGCTACGCGCACAAGACGGACGTCTTCAAGGCGCTGGAGCTGGGGGCCTTCGACTTCATCGCCAAGCCGGCCAAGCCCACGCCGGACGTGCTGGAGAAGCTGCGCAAGGAGCTGCACGAGAAGGTGCAGGCGGCGAGGCTGATCCGCCCGGCGGAGGTGAAGCCGGTGGCGCGCAAGCCGAAGGTGACGCCGCTGGAGCCCTCGTTCGTGGTGGGCATCGGGGCGTCCACGGGCGGGCCACCGGCGGTGCAGCGGCTGCTGGAGTCGCTCGCGCGGGAGCCGTCCATGTGCCTGCTGGTGTGCCAGCACATGCCCAAGCAGTTCACCCGCGCCTTCGCGGAGCGGCTGGACAAGCTGGGGCCCTTCTCCGTGCGCGAGGCGCAGGAGGGAGACGTGCTGGCCCCGGGCCACGTCTTCATCGCGCCCGGCGGGCGGCAGCTGGTGGTGTACCGGCAGAACGGGCAGTACGTGGTGGGCACGCCGCCGCCGACGATGCAGGACAAGCACGCGCCCTCGGTGGATCGGCTCTTCATGAGCCTGGCCGAGGTGTTCGGCTCCAAGACGATCGGCGTGGTGCTGACGGGGATGGGCTCGGACGGGGCGGTGGGCGCCAAGGTCATCCGCAAGGCGGGCGGCGAGGTGTGGGCCGAATCCGAGGAGACGGCCGTCATCTACGGCATGCCCCAGGAGGCGGTGGCCACCGGCGCGGTGAGCCGGGTGCTGCCGCTCGGGGAGATCGGCCCGGCGCTGGTGGATCTGGCGCGCAAGCGCCGGTGACGGTAGAGGCAGTGGCATGAAGACGTTTCCCACGGAGTTCGCGGAGCTGCTCACCCCGAAGGGGCGGCGCATCCTGGAGGGGAAAGACAGCGAGGCCTGTGGGGCGCTGCTGCGGCCGGGACAGCGCTTCGTGGCGCTCGGCGGGGTGCTGGACGCGCGCAAGGCGGTGGCGTGCCGGGAGCTGCTGGAGAAGGCGCTGCGCGACACGCTGACGCAGATGGAGGATGCGATTCCCCCGGAGAGCATCTGGGGGATGACGGAGAACTACGCGGAGCTGCTGCCCAAGACGGTGCGGGTGAGGACGGCGCTGCTGGAGAGCCGGCGCTCGCGCTCGTGGAAGGCGGCCGAGGCCGTGGGGCTGGTGGCGATGATGCGCTCGGAGAGCTTCGCGGCGTTCGCGTCGTCGGTGAGCGGGCGGGCGCTGCGGCGCAAGTGGGGGATTCAGGCGCTGTGCTACGGCCCGGGGGACTACACGGGCCCGCACAACGATCACCACCCCGAGGACGCCGAGGCCTTCGACGGCTACGTGGACATGCACCTCACGTTCGCCACGCCCGCGGTGGCGCACCAGTGGCTCGTCTACGCGAAGGGCGGACACTTCTCGGAGATGCGGAGCGTGAACACCGTGGGCGGCATCACGGTGTACCGGCTGCCCTTCTGGCACTACACGACGCCGCTGATGGCGAAGCCGGGCGCCGAGGAGGACGCACGGCGCTGGGTGCTGCTGGGCACGTTCCTGGACGCGCCCCGGGAGTACCGCCGGGGCACGGCCATCGAGCCGCCTCCGTCCGTCGCTCGGCCCGGCTGAGGCCCGGCCCCCGGGTGGTGACTTCGGTCACCAGGGGGTGAGGGCAGTCACCAGGGGCAACCCGTGTAGAGCGGTGCCGGCTGTCACCAGGTGCGGCCGGAACCCGAGTGCATGTGCGTGGAATCAAGGACTTGCGGGCCCGGGGAGGAGGGCGGGGTGCATGGCACGCCTCCTGCTTTGTGCCGGTGCATCCGCAGTCACTTCGCTTCCGACACTTCGAGGGCACGCACATGGGCAACTACAGCATCAAGGCCGGGGACACGCTGAGCAACATCGCGCAGCGCTATCACACCAGCGTTGGCGAGCTGATGAAGGCCAACACGCAGATCAAGGACGCGAACCTGATCTACGCGGGTGCGAAGCTCAACATCCCGGGCAGCAAGGACGAGTTCGTGTCCGCCTCTGGCCCCAAGGGCGTGAACCTCGACGGGGGAGCCTCCACGAAGGGCGCGCAGGCCAGCGCTCCGGTGGGCAACGTGCCGCGGGGGCAGGTGGGGGATTGGATCAAGGAGGCCATGCAGAAGCTGAGCGCCGCGGGCGTGCCGGCCGACAAGATGAACCCGCAGGACATCGCGCGCATCATCGAGCACGAGTCCAGCGGCAACCCCAACGCCATCAACCTCTGGGATCAGAACGCCAAGGATGGCCACCCGTCGATCGGCCTGATGCAGACCATCCAGCCGACATTCGACGCGTACAAGCTCCCGGGCCACGACAACATCCGCAACCCCGTGGACAACATCATCGCGGGCGTCCGCTACGCGGTGGAGCGCTACGGCTCCGTGTCCAACGTGCCCGGCATCAAGTCGCTCGGCCAGGGCCAGTCCTACGTGGGTTACTGAGGGGCCGGTATCCGGGCCACCTTCTTCGCGTGCGAGATCGACTCCAGATGTTCCTGCCGCAGGGGTCGATCGCGACGAAGCCGGAGCGCTCTCCGCTCCGCGTCCTCCAGCATCTCCCATGCCTCGCGGGCCTGCCGAGGGAAGAGGTGGAGTGACTGCACGTAGAGGCAGGCGACGTGAACACGCATGCCCAGATCGCGGAAGCCGAGTTGCTGGATGCGGCGGAGCCATCGCCCGAACTCCTTCCACGGCATGTCGAACCCGAATGCCTCGGTCAGGATGGTCTTCGCGATGATGCGCTGCACCGCGAGGCGCTGAGCCGGAGTCTTCGTTCTCTGAAGCCACCGCTTCTCCAGCTTCAGGAGTTCGCGCTTTCGCTCTTCATAGGGCGCCCTGGCCTTGAACAACTCCATGAAGAGGGCATCGAGCTCCTCACCAAACGTCGGGGCTCTCTCTTGCCGTGAAGTCACCTGGGTCACGCTCCTGGACACGGCTTTTCGTTTGCACGCAATGGCCAGAAGCCGTGGCGCATACAGGCCTCGTAGCACGCCTTGCACTGCGACTCACCCCAGACCCGGCCATCATGCCTGCCACTTCTGCACTTCATGTAGTGGTCCATGCAGATGTCCCTCCACTTCTCCTTCTCGTCGAGAGTGGGAAGCTCAGGGATCGGCGCGGCTTCTGCCTCGGGGAGTGCGGTCTCTGCTCGCCCAGGTAGCAGCTGATTCGGTTGCGACTGCGGGGTGGGTGGAGCGACGGTTGCGCACCGTTCGTACTCTCCGGGGTGCTCCTTCAAACAGCATGAGACGGTGTTGTCGGCCGGATTGCACTCGCCAACGTGTGCACACCCAGAGGCCAGGAGGAAAAGACCTGCTGCGAGAACCATCGCTCGATACGGATGGCCACGACCGACGACATGGGCTCGTTGCATGACCTGACTCCAGGCACTGGCGGGTAATCCGGCCGCCTGGGTTATCCGCTCGAGGCTCGGCCTGGTTGCGTCCTCCCAAGCCACGTTCGGCCTGACAGGGGCCCGGGGCACCGGAGGCGCTGGCCTGCTCGTGGTGCGGTTGTCCCTGATCTCCCTTCACTTTGATTGCCGCTCTGCGTCATCATCGAGCGGCATCGGGAGCGCGTCAGTCACCCGCCGGAAGTGCCGCCATGAACGTCGTCTTCATCTCCCCGCAGTTTCCGCCCCAGTTCTTCCACTTCGTCACCGCTCTGCGCGAGCTCGGGGTGAACGTGCTGGGGATTGGCGATGCTGCCTACGACTCCCTCCGGCCCGAGCTGCGCGAGGCCCTCACCGAGTACTTCTTCACCCCCAACCTCAACGATTACGACGCCCTGCTGCGCGCCGCCGGCTACTTCACCTGGCGCCACGGCCGCATCGATCGCATCGACTCGCTCAACGAGACGTGGCTCGAGATGGAGGCGCGCCTGCGCGAGGACTTCCACGTGCCGGGGCTGCTGCCCTCGGACATCGCCCGCCTGCGCTCCAAGCAGGGCATGCATGACGTCTTCAAGGGCGCGGGCGTGCCCCACCCGGACGCCATCCCCGTGAAGGACGTGGCGGGCGTGAAGGCCTTCGCCCGGAGCGTGGGTTACCCGCTCGTCATCAAGCCCGACGTGGGCGTCGGCGCCGCGCGCACCTTCAAGGTGTCCAGTGACGCCGAGGTGGATGCCGCCTTCGCGGAGTCCCTGTCCGGCTACGTGGCGCAGGTCTTCGTGCGCGGCACCATCGTCACCTACGACGGGCTCGTGGACCGGGAGGGGCGGATCATCTTCGTCTTCAGCCACGAGTACAGCGACGGCATCATGGAGTCGGTCCTCGAGCAGCGGGACCTGGCCATCTGGAGCCACAAGCAGATTCCTCCCGCGCTGGACACGCTGGGACGCAAGGCGGTGGCGGTGCTCGGGCTGCGCGAGCGCTGGTTCCACCTCGAGTTCTTCCGGCTGTCGGACGGGAGCTACGTCGCGCTGGAGGCCAACCTGCGTCCGCCCGGGGCCTACCTGCCGGACATGATGAACTACGCGTGCGACATCGACGTGTACCGGCTCTGGGCGCGGATGCTGGCCGGGGAGGACGTGCGGAGCTTCCGCTACGAGCCCAAGTACCACGTGTGCCACGCGGCCCGGCGCTCCAGCCGTCAGTACCGCTACGGCCACCAGGAGGTGGTGAACCGGCTCGGCGAGTCGCTGCTGCTGCACCGCGAGATGCCCGGCGTCTACCGGAGTGCCCTGGGGGACGAGATGTACCTCACGCGTCACCGGGAGCTGCCGGCGATGCAGGAGGCGCTGCGCTTCATCCAGCAGACGCGCGCCTGAGCGGGGCGCGCGGCCTGCTCAGCGCAGCAGCCAGTCCATGGCGAAGGGCAGCCGCCGTTGCCAGTCCAGCTCGTGATGGTGGCCGGCGGGGTCGAGCACGAGCAGGAGCTCGTGGTCGGCGTAACCCAGGCGCTTGAGGTGGTGGTAGAAGTCGCGCGTGGCGTCGCCGTAGAACATGGTGTAGCCGACGGGATCGATGATCTCCTCGGCACCCGCGTCCAGGTAGATGCGCGACCATTGCCGGGTGTGGCTCTTCCAATCGGAGAAGAGCTGGTTCCAGCCCCACATCACCGAGGGAGACAGGCCGCCGATGCGGCCGAACAGGTGCGGGTAGTGCCTGCCGAGGTAGAGGGCCATCAACCCGCCGAGGGAGGAGCCCATGACACCGGTCCACTCGGAGCCCTGGCGGGTGCGGTAGACGCGCTCGACGTAGGGCTTGAGCGAGTCGAGGAGGAAGCGGATGTAGGGCTCGGCCTGGGCGCGGATGTTGCCGCGGGGCTCGTCCCAGGGGGAGTACTCGGCGAGCCGGTGGTGCGTGGAGTCCACGGCGACGATGAGCCACGGCTCGATGGAGCCCTCGCGGACGAGGTGCTCGAGGGTGAGGTTGGCGCACCAGGTCTCGTAGACGGCGGACTCCGGGTGGGCGAAGACGTTCTGCCCGTCGAGCATGTAGAGGACGGGGAAGCGGTGGCCCTCGGGGGCGGAGTCGTACGCATCGGGCGTGTAGATGCGCACGGTGCGGGAGCGGCCCTCGAGAGGGGAGGGGAAGTCTCGGATGATGTGAACGTGTCCCATGAGGCCGCGGCTGGAATCGGGGGTGGGGGCGCAAGATAAACAGGCGCTTCGCCTCGCGCCACCTCGGCGGTGTCACACGCCACGGTGGCGCTACACTGGCCGGCATGGTCGATGAACTGGTGAGGACACTGGGGCTGGCGCCGCATCCCGAGGGCGGCTTCTACCGCGAGACCTGGCGCTCGACGGTGCCGGTGGAGACGCCGCGAGGTACGCGCTCGGTGGGCACGGCCATCTACTACCTGCTGCCGCGAGGCACGTTCGCCGCCTGGCACCGGGTGAGCTCGGCTGAGCTGTGGCACTTCTACGACGGGCACGCGCTGACGATGTACCTGCTCGACGAACGCGGCCACCTGGAGACGGTGACGTTGGGCAGGGATGTGGCCAGGGGCGAGCGTCCGCAGGTGCTCGTACCGGCCGGGGTGCTGCAGGCGGCGCGGCCTCGCGGGGACTACACGCTGTGCGGCTGCACGGTGGGACCGGGCTTCGACTTCGCGGACTGGGAGATGCCCCGAGGCGAGGACCTGGCCGCCCGCCATCCCGAGCACGCGGCGCTGTTCCGCCAGCTCTCCCACTGCGCCACCTGAGCGGGATGGCCGGTCACTTCGCGCGGGGAGCCGGAGGCTTCTGAACCGGAGGCTTCTCGCTGATGTCGACGACCACGGGGACCTTCTTCTGCTCGCCGCCGGGTGGTGGGCCGGGGACCACGAGCACCCGGTGGAAGGTCCCGAGCTTGGAGACCTGGGTGCGGATGTCCTCGAACGTGCGGGCCGTGCACGCCCTGTCCTTGGGGAGCGCGCTCTGCGCCGCCTTGATGATGCGAGCCGCGGGCACCGTCGCGTTCTTGCGCTGGACGACCCAGATGTCACCGACCTGGTAGCGCGCCCCGAGCTGGACGGTGAGCCGGGGCTGGGATGCGGAGGCGCCGGTGACCGTATCGGCCTGCCACGTCACGCGTGCTTCCGGCCAGCAGAGGGCATGAAGCCGGTCCTCGAGGAGCCGGGCCGCGACGTCCTGGCACTGGATGAACGGCCTGCTGCCGGTGGCCTCCACGGGCAGGTCCGCGAGGAGTCGTTCGCGAAGGGCGGCGGGCAGTTCGTCGAGCCCGGAGACCTGGTTGCGGGAGAACGAGGCGGTGGTCTTGGGCTGACATTGCTCCCGGATGAAGAAGCGGGTGTCGGCGCGCTGGAGCACTTCCCGGGTGTTGTGCTGCGGGGTGGAGCAGGCGGCCAGCGACAGGCTGAAGGCGGCGAGGGCGGTGCGGCGGAGCATGTGAAGGTTTGTAGCCGACCAGAGGCCCCGGCGCATGCGGACAGTCAGAGCTATTGGACTGGAGGGGGGCGCAGGGCCTGGGCGGCGTCGTCGAATACCTTGGCCAGGACGGGTTCCGCTGGGCGGTGAGCCAGGAGGAGTTCGGCGTCCTCGGAAGTTCCCACGTACTGCAGCAGGACGGCGGCGCGAATGGCGCAGTTGCTCAGCGCCGTGGCAGCCACCAGCCTTCGAGCCAGAGCCCGGAGCTCGGCTCGGGTCTCGGGGGAGAGCTGGGGAAGCACTTGCTCCCTGTGCCGGAGCAAGAGGGTGAGCAACGCCAGGTAGTATGAGGAGACCACCCCTTCCTCCCGCACTGTCGTTTCGGGAAAGGCATGGGCCGTGGAGATGAACGAGGGCAGGGTGGGGACGAGTGCCTCGGTGATGTCCTCGGTGAGGACCGAGAGGACCTCCTCCTTGAGTTCGATGGGAATCGACATGTCCTGTGCCCACGTACGGAGCTGTTCTGGCGTCATTTCCAGCAGCACGAGCAGGCCATGGAGGGCCGTGGGAGCAGTTGGAGTGAGTTGCTCCAGGGCCTTGCGGACGGGCGGCAGCAGTTCCAGATGGCGCCTGCGCCAGAGGGCACGCGCCAGCGTACACAGGTCCGCGGGGTCCATGGTGCCGACGCTACTTCGCTGCAACCTGCGGATGAGGGTCGAGCGAGCGCCTGCATCCTTGAGACGCCCCAGTGCCTGTGTGATGGCTTCCGCGACGGAGTTTCCATCGTAATCACCGCGGGCCTCTTCGCGGACGAGTTGCTGCTCCAAGCGTCGAGCACTGGCGGCACCTCCCAGTTCGCCCAGTCCGAATGCCGCGGCCTGACGTACGAGTCCTTCCTCCTCGTCCATCATGGCTTCGAGCAAGGCCCTGGCTTTGCGCGGACCGGGTTTCTGCACCAGGGCGCGGGCCCGCTCCTCTTCACCGAATCTGCATGCCGTGACGAGGTCGTCCTTCCACTGTTCCAGGTCCAGTTCGCGTGGCATGGCCTGTTCCCTTTTCTACGGGTAGAGCACGCCTGAGGGAACGTGCCGTCTCACCAGGGTTCCATCAAGCAGGTACAATTCATGGATGGCCCTGGCATCCGCGCGGACCATGGAATCGAAAGCTTCCAGTTCGCGCCGCATGTCTCGTGCATTGGACACGTAGTTGATGTTGTGCCGCACGCCATCGGGTCGAATGGAGGACACGTCGGGCTTGCGGAAGTGTGTTCCTCTGACTGGATTCGGGTCTTCAACGAGTTTCTTCTGGGCACTGACTTGTGCCTTGTTCTTCCGCAAGTCGGTATGCCCCGCCGCCTCCCGCGCGGCCAATTCGTCCTCGATGGCCTCATTGTGCGGCGGGTTCTTCCGGGTGTGGGGCTTGCCATAACGGGTAGAGAGCTTGGGAGCGTTATTGGGGGTGTTGCTCGAAGCGCTTGTCGAGCACAGGGCAAGACCGGAGCAGGTAGCCGTGCCTGCGGCTACGCCAGAGACGATGAGGGTTCCATCCGCCACCACCTGGGCGGTGGATGCGGACTGCTGCAGGATGACGAGCCCCTCGGACGTCACCGGCGGCAACAGTCGCCAGATTCCACCCTCGGGTACCTGGGGAATGAGGCGAGCCAGGCCCAGGGAGCCCACCGTGACCAGCACTCGGAGATAGGTGCCGCCCATGGACCTGCCGAAGCGAGCGGATGCGGCCTCCAACGCCTCGGGTGTGGAGGCGGTTTCCACCTCCTGATACAGGCGAAGGCAGGCCATCGCCACCTGTCCCAGTTCCAACAGACCCACGGCGAGGGAGAGTCGCAAGGTAAGGGTTGCGGCGAACGCTTTCGAGAACAGCGGCTCGGGTGCCAACCAGGCGGAGAAGTAGACGACGATGGAGAAGCAGACGCTGATGACGAAGGCAGGGGAGGCGAAGAGGGCGACGGCGGCCTCGCGGATGCCCTCGGCCACATAGCGTGTGGAGAGCTGGAGGGCGAGGAAGAGGCGGCTGGAGGAGAGAGACTCTGGGAGAGGCAGCAGAGGAGGGCCGAAGCGGGAGAGCAACTCTTCGCGCAGGCGTGCTTCCCAGTCGGAATCGTGGCCGGGGGAAGCCCGGTCAGCTCCAGGACTCTCCAATAGGCGCAGCCGAGGGGTCCGGGTCCTTGGTGGCGCGAGAGGTGCGAGGGCGTCGAGCAGAGGGCGCACGTCGTCGAGGCTCAGCACCTCCAGGGCCGGGTTGAGCAGACGAGGTGGGAAGAGCAACTGCCAGCGACCATCGGGTACCTCGCGGATGCCCACCGGGAGCCCCCTCACCTGGGTACCTTCACTCGTGAACGCTGCTTGCTCCTGGACACCCGGTGCCTGCTGTTGCCGGGTCTCTCCGGGGCGGGCGACCTCATGCCGAGGAACACTCGATAGTGTTGGAGCCTGCCGTGCTTGCCCATCGGTGATGTGCACCTGCGAGGTCGCGCATGCGGTGGACAACAGGGCGATTCCAAGGGCCAGGAGCAGGAGCGGCAGCGCGGGTGCTCTCTTCATTTCCTGGGAGCGTGTTCCATCTCCTTTCGCCGCGCCACTGACGCGGTGTGTTCGTGCGGAGTCTGGCACCCAGGGCAGAAGAACAGTCCGCGTCCGGCCAGCGTCACGCGCGAGAGGGGCGTGGCACACCGGGGACACGGCTGTCCCTCGCGGTCGTAGACGCTGAAGCGATCCTCGCGGCGCTTGCCGGGCGTCTCCCAGGGGGCCGGGGGCGCATGGGGCGTGACGATGCGCCCATCACGGGCCGCGTCCTCCATCAACAGCCGGAGGGCCTCCCACAGCCGCTCGAACTCCGCGATACGCAGCTCCGAGGCGGGGCGCAGGGGCGGCAGCCGCGCGAGGAACAGGGCCTCGGCGCGCAGGATGTTCCCCACGCCAGCGATGCGCCCTTGGTCCAGCAGTGCGGCGGCGAGGGGAATCCGTCCCTTTCGGAGGGCCTCGAGGGCGCGCGAGGGCGAAGCATCCGGGCGCAGTGGGTCCGGCCCCAGCCGGGAGCGCAGTTCGGCCGCGTCCTCGTGGCTGAGGAGCTCGCAAGCCTGAGGCCCGGCGAGGTGGAGCGGAGGCGAGCCGCAGCCGGCCGGGAAGCGCCCCTGGGGCGAGTCCGCGGTGAAGCTCCGCCCCACGAGCCACTGACCGTGAACCCGGGCGATACGATGGAGGATGTTGCCTTCGGGCATTCCTCCCAGGTAACGCCGGGGGCATGACCTGTCTCGTCGGGCGTCGGGCCGGCTTGCCCGCCCGGCCGATGGGGAGGGCCCGGCGAGTGTTCCCCAGGCGGGCGTCCGGCGGTGCTATGGTCGGGAGCCATGACGCAGCAGATCCGCGCGCTGGTGGTGGATGACTCCTTGGCCATGCGGCGCAGTCTCATGTACGCGCTGCAGCGATTGGGCTCGTGGCTCCACACCGACGAGGCGCAGGACGGGGCCGAGGGCCTCAAGAAGCTCACCCTGGGCCGCTACGATCTCGTGCTGACGGACATCAACATGCCGTTGATGGACGGGTTGAAGCTCATCCGCCACATCCGGCAGACGGATGCGTACCGCACGGTGCCCATCGTGGTCATCACCACCGAGTCGGCCGTCGAGGACCGGGAGCGTGCCATGGCGCTCGGGGCCAGCGCCTACCTGGTCAAGCCGGTGCAGTCCAAGGTGGTGCAGGACACGGTGAAGAGCCTGCTGCGGCTGGAGTAGCGGCGGCCTGCCTGGCGGGCGCTCGTTGCCGGGCGGACGTTGGCTCCGCTCGCGCCTGGACGCCGAGCGTCAGAGGGAGACGGACCCGGGCGTCTGTTGTTGCTTGGGGCCGGGCGTCCCACTAAGACGCACCCCGTCATGGCCATGAACGAGCGTTACGAGCCGCAGGCAATCGAGCAGAAGTGGCAGACCCGTTGGGAAGAGGCGGGAGTGTTCCGGGCGGGCAAGCGCCCCGGGGCCCCCAAGAAGTACATCCTCGAGATGCTGCCGTACCCCAGCGGGAAGATGCACATGGGGCACGTGCGCAACTACCTCATCGGTGACGTCTACGCGCGCTTCTTCCAGATGCGGGGCCATGACGTGCTGCACCCCATGGGCTGGGATGCCTTCGGTCTGCCGGCGGAGAACGCGGCCATCAAGGACGGCGTGCACCCGGCGGTGCGTACCCGCGAGAACATCGACTCCTTCAAGAAGGAGATCCGCTCGCTGGGCTACAGCTACGACTGGACGCGCGAGGTCAACACCAGCGAGCCCGAGTACTACCGGTGGAACCAGTGGTTCTTCATCCAGATGCTGGAGCGGGGGCTCGTCTACCGCCGCTTCAGCAAGGTGAACTGGTGCACGGGCTGTCTGACGGTCATCGCCAACGAGCAGGTGAAGGACGGCACGTGCGAGCGCTGCGAGTCCCCGGTGGTGGACAAGGAACTGCCCGAGTGGTCCTTCCGGATCACGAAGTACTCGCAGGCGCTGCTGGACGGCCTGGACGAGCTGAAGGAGTGGCCCGAGCGCATCACCTCGATGCAGCGCAACTGGATTGGCCGCTCCGAGGGCGTGGAGGCGGACTTCAACGTGCAGGGCAGTGACGCGCGCATCCGCGTCTTCACCACGCGCGTGGACACCATCTACGGCTGCACCTACGTGGTGCTGGCGCCGGACCACAAGCTGGTGGCGCAGGTGACGACGCCCGCGCAGCGCGCCGAGGTGGACGCCTTCGTGAAGAAGATGGCGGCCATCTCCAAGACGGACCGCACGGCCGAGGGCGCGACGAAGGAGGGCGTCTTCACCGGGGCGCACGCCATCAACCCCTTCACGGGCCAGCCGGTGCCCATCTGGATCGCCAACTTCGTGCTGTCCGACTACGGCACGGGCGCGGTGATGAGCGTGCCGGCGCACGACGAGCGCGACTTCGACTTCGCGCGCAAGTACGGCCTGCCCATCCAGGTGGTGGTGCAGCCGGCCACCGGGGACAAGCTGCCCTCGGGCGACAAGCTGGAGGCGGCGGCCACCGAGGACGGCGTGCTGGTGGACTCGGGTGAGTACTCGGGCCTGGCGTCGGCGGAGGCGCGCAAGAAGATGGGCGAGAAGCTGCGGGCCGAGGGCCGTGGCGAGCCCAAGGTGACGTACCGCCAGAAGGACTGGGGCTTCAGCCGCCAGCGCTACTGGGGCACGCCCATCCCCATCGTGTACTGCGAGAAGTGCGATCCGGAGCGCAAGGGCCAGCCCGTGCCGCTGGAGCAGCTGCCGGTGCGCCTGCCGGAGATCGACACGCAGACGGTGCTGACGGGCAAGGGCGAGCCGCCGCTGGCCAAGGTGCCCTCGTGGGTGAATACGACGTGCCCCAAGTGCCAGGGCCCGGCGCGGCGCGAGACGGAGACGATGGACACCTTCGTCGACTCCTGCTGGTACTTCGCGCGCTACCTGTCGCCGGACTACACCGAGGCGCCCTTCGATCCCAAGGAGGCCCAGCGCTTCCTGCCGGTGGACGTGTACGTGGGCGGCCCCGAGCACGCGGTGATGCACCTGCTGTACTTCCGGTTCTGGACGCGGGTGATGAAGCTGCTGGGGCTGAGCCCGGTGGACGAGCCCGTGAAGCGCCTGGTGACGCAGGGCATCGTCAATGGCCCGGACGGGCGGAAGATGTCCAAGCGCTGGGGCAACGTGGTGGCGCCGGCCTCCATCGTGCAGAAGTACGGCGCGGACACGGCGCGCACCTACGTGCTGTTCGCCGGCCCTCCCGAGCGGGACTTCGACTGGTCCGACGATCAGGTGGAGGGCGCGTTCCGCTTCCTGAAGCGGGTGTGGACGCTGGCCGTGCAGCACCAGGGGGTGGCGGGGTCCACGCACACGGGGGCCTACGAGGGCAAGGCGCTGGAGATCCGCCGCGCGGCGCACAAGTGCCTGAAGCGGGTGGGGGAGGCCATCGAGCGGCTGTCCTTCAACACGGCCATCGCCGGCACCATGGAGTACGTGAACGCGCTGTACGCGCTGGGCACGGCGGAGACGCCCGCGGAGAAGGCGGCCATGGCCGAGGCCGTGCGCATCCTGTCCGTGGTGCTGACGCCGTTCGCTCCGCACCTGGCGGATGAGATCGCCGAGTCCTATGGCGCGAAGGACTTCACCGTCACGCAGGGCTGGCCGGAGTTCGATCCATCGCTGGTGGTGGACGACGTGATTCCGTACGCGGTGCAGGTGAACGGCAAGCTGCGCGCGGAGATCCGCGTGGCGGCGGACGCGGCCGAGGCGGACGTGAGGGCCGCGGCCGAGGCGGACGAGCGGGTGCAGGCGGCCATGGCGGGCAAGACGCTGCGCAAGTTCGTCTTCGTCCCCAAGCGGCTGGTGAACTTCGTCGTCGGCTGAGACGGGAGCCCGGTGCCCACCGAGGTCCTCGTCATGTGCAAGCGGTGCGGCCGTCCCCAGCAGGCGGGGGCGGGCCGGTGCGCCGCGTGCGGGGGGGAGCTGCCCGATGCGCCCCTGCCTCTCGCGGTGGGCACCACCTCCCCGGAGCGCTTCCTCTCGGCGGAGCTCCCGGGCGGGCGCGTCCTCACCGGCGAGGGCAACCGCCTCTCCTACCGTCCAGGCCACTCCGCCACGCCCTTCCTCCTCGAGTTGCCGAGTCTGCGCCGGCTCTCCCTGGTGCACCGGCCGCGCTCCGAGGCCCTGGCCCTCACCGCCGCCGCCATCGTGCTGCTGCCGTTCGTGCCCCGGCAGGGCCTGCGCCTCCTGCTCGGCGTGCTGGCCCTGGTGGGGCTGGCCCTGGCGTTCTCCAGCCGGCGCTACACGCTCGTCCTGGAGTCCACCGGCCAGGTGGAGACGCGCTGGGAGCTGGGCACCGTGCGCCGCGGCTCCTCCCAGGAGCAGCACCTGCGCTCGGTCTGGCGCACGCTCGCGGACGCGGTGCGCTCCCGCGGCGTGAAGGTGAGCGAGCCCCCCGCGTAGCCTGCTTCGGCCGGGGCTCCCCTCGCGCTTGACCCGGGGGATCTCGCCGCTACTGTGGGCGCCATGTCCCGCATGCGCGCGATGGGGTGGGTTCTCTTGCTGTCGGCGGCCGGGTGCGGCTACCGCTTCACGTCCCGGGACGCGGGGCTTCCCGAGGGGGTGCGCTCGGTGTGCGCGCCCGTCTTCCGCAACGACACGGCCGAGCCGGGGCTGGAGGTGCTCTTCACCCGCATCCTGCGCCAGGAGCTGGTGCGCGCCGGGGTGCTCGGCGGTACGGGGGCCTGCGAGGCCACCCTGTCGGGGGTGGTGCGGAGCGTGGGCAATGGGCCCACCGTCGTCGCCGAGCCCTCCTTCCAGAGCGATCCGCGGAGCGCGGCCGCGCAGGTGGCGGGCTACCAAGCGTCCGCGGTGGTGCTGCTGCGGCTCGAGCGGGACGGACGGGTGCTGGCGGAGACGGAGGTCTCCGGTACGGAGGACTTCATTCCGGGCACGACGAGCGTGTCCGGTGATGTGCTGCAAGTGGAGGCCAACCGGCGGGCCGCGCTGCACCGTCTCGCCGAGACGTTGCTGCGCGAGGGTTACGACCGGTTGGCCAGCAACTGGTGAGGGGCGCGATTACTTCGCGGCGGCCTTGGCGCGGTTCGCGGCCTTGGCGAGCCGGGAGATGCGGCGCGAGGCGGCGCGCTTGTGGATGACGCCCTTGGACGCGGCCTTGTCGATGGTGCGGGTGGCGGCCTTGAGGGCGTCCCCGGTCTTCGCCGTGTCCTTGGTGGTGAGGGAGTCGCGCATGCTCTTCACGGCATCCTTCACCGTGGTGCGGACGTTGACGTTGCGAGCGCGGCGCTTCTGGGCCTGGCGGTTACGCTTCTCTGCGGACTTGGTGTTGGCCAAGGTGATCTCCAGCTTACTTCTGTGGAAAAGAGGCGCCGTACCTACTTCGGCGCCCACTGAGCGTCAAGACCTGCGTGATCCATGCCACCTTCCGGACGCCCGAGTCTCATCAATCAGCGGGCTCCGAAGGCGTATTCCCAACGCAGGCCGGCCGGGTCCCGGAAGGTGATCCGCCCGGTGGAGCCCCCGCCCTCGAGCACGCACCCGGGGGAGGTGCCCTCCAGGAGGGTCCGCAGCCGCTCCACCGCCTCGGCGGAGGGGGCCCCGAAGCTCGCCGTCGTGGGGGAGGGGGTACCCGGGCCCGGAGTGAAGACGAGCCGGTACAGTCCGTCACCGTAGGCCGCCTCGTCGGCCGCCCCCCGCTCGGCGCTCCAACCGAGGAGCGGGGCGAGCCGATCCCAGAAGGCCCGCTGGGCGGCGAGGTCCGGCACCGGCAGGCGCAGGGCCACCAGGGGGGCGCGGGGGACGCGGACGGGGGGCGGCAGGCCCTTCTCCACGGTCTTGGCGGCGTCCCAGTGCCGATCCATGTGCTCCAGGGTGGCCTCGCCCAGGGGGATGCCCTCGGCGCGCAGGGCGGACTCGATGTGCTGGAAGCGGGTGGTGAAGCGGCGGATGGCCATCCGCAGCGCGTCCTCGGCCGGCGTCTGGATGAAGCGCGCGAGGTTGGCCAGGGAGAAGAGGACGTCCCCCAGCTCGTGCTCCAGCGCGTCCCGGTTCCCCGAGGCGATGGCCTCGTCCAGCTCGCCCAGCTCCTCGTACAGCTTGGCGCGGACTTCCTGGAGGCTCGGCCAGTCGAAGCCGATGCGGCTGGCCTTCTCCGTGAGCCGCTCGGCGCGCAGCAGGGCGGGGGCGCCCGTGGGCACTCCGTCCAGCACCGAGCCCTCGCGGCCCGTCTTCTTCTTGCGCTCCTCGGCCTTCAGCTTCGCCCAGTTGGCCAGCGGCTGCGGGGTGCCGTCCGCCTGCCGCTCGCCGAAGACGTGCGGGTGGCGGCTGGTGAGCTTGTCGCTGATGGAGCGGGACACGTCCGCCATGGAGAACTCGCCCAGCTCCTCGGCCAGCCGCGCGTGGAAGACGATCTGGAAGAGCAGATCCCCCAGCTCCTCGCACAGCGCGCGCCACGGGCCGCCCTCGGCCACCCGGTCCATCTCGTCGACGACCTCGAAGGACTCCTCGGTCACATAGGGACGCATCGAGCGCAGGTCCTGCTCTCTGTCCCAGGGACAACCATCCTGGGACCGGAGCCGGGCCATGATTTCCACCAACCTGTCCAATTGCTCCCCTGCTGCACTCATGATGGCTCTCCTCCCCCGGCGAGCGAGCGAGCTCCCTGTAACACGGGGGAACTGCGAAACGGGGGTGACAACTTCCGTGGGGGTGGCCCGTCGCCTATCATCGGGACCCCGAATGCCGCGCCTTCCCCTGTTGCGCCTCTTGTCGTTGATGATGTGCCTTGCCGTGTGGATGCCCGCGCGGCCGGCGCATGCGCAGAAGCCGCGTTCCACTGCGCAGAAGTCCCAGCGTCAGGCTCCCGCCGAGAAGCCGGGGTATGACGATCCGTCGATGCTGGAGCCGTCGGAGATGACGGTCGAGCCCTCGAACGAGATGTCCGAGGAGGACACCTCCGAGGAGGAGACGGACGAGGGCTCCACGCGCGCGGGCCGCGGCAAGAACCGCAAGGGCCAGAAGGGGCGGGACGAGGAGGCCGCGCAGGACGCGCCTCCGGTGGACGAGAAGCCCGCGACGGGCATGACGGTGGAGATGAAGCCGGCCGCGCCCGCGCCGCCGCCGGTGGTCCGGCCGCCGCCTCCGCCCATCCGGGCCCCGCGGGTGACGGACGCGGACCTGCAGGCCGCCTGGGACAAGTGGCGCAAGGCGGTGGCCGCGCTGGACATGGAGTCGGCGCGCAAGGCGCAGACGGAGCTGGTGTCCCTCAAGGACGACGTGGCCGCGCTGGACATGGAGTCGCTGAGCATCGGCTTCATCCGGGCGGCCGAGGGGCGGCGCAAGGCCAACGACGGGGCCGGTGCGCTGCAGCTGCTGCAGCAAGCGGTGTCGCTCTCGCCCAATCTTCCCTATGCGCGGCTCGCGCTCGCCGAGGCCCATGCGCGCCGCGCGCCCGGTGAGGTGGGGGCGTACAGCCAGGAGATCAAGGCCGCGCTGATGGTGATGCTGAAGGATCCGCGCTACCGGCGCCCGGCGCTGGCGGACCTGGGCGCGGTGTTCCTGGTGGCGGTGCTGGCCACGGCGGCGGTGGTGGTGGCGGTGCTCTTCCTGCGGCGGGCGCGCTTCTTCTTCCATGACTTCCACCACCTCTTCCCCCGGGCGGCGGCGCGGTGGCAGTCCGCGGCCCTGGCGGTGCTGCTGCTGATCGGCACGCCGGTGGCGCTGCGGCTGGGCCTGGTGCCCGTGCTGCTCATCCTCCTGCTGTCGGTGTCGCTCTACCTCTCGAAGCTGGAGCGGGCGGTGGGCGCGGTGTTGTTGGTGGCGGCGGCCTTCGTGCCGTTCGCCGCCGGGAAGATCGCCCAGACGTCGGCCTTCGCCGGGACGGTGGCCGAGGACGTCTACATCCTGGAGCGCGGGGGCCTGTCCGCGGAGGCGGTGGCCGATCGGGTGCGCGCGCGCAGCGAGGACAAGCAGTACAAGATCGAGTTCGCGGAGCTGTTCGCGCTCGGGCGTTTCGAGGCCCGCCGCGGCCAGCTGGACGAGGCCATCGCCCACTACAAGGCGGCGTCGGCCATGAGCAACGCCCCGCATGCGGCGCTGCTGACCAACTGGGCCAACGCGCTGCTGGTCAAGGGCGAGACGGACGAGGCGTTGCGCAAGTACACCGAGGCCTCGGAGGCGGATCCGGGAATGGCCGCTCCCGCCTTCAACATGGCCGAGATCTACCGCCGCCGCGCCGCGGTGGCCCCGGACTCGGAGATCGGCTCCGAGAACCAGAAGGCGCGCGATGCGCTCCAGGCCGCGCAGCGCCTCGACGCCTCCCTGCTCATGTGGCAGCGGCCGCCGGAGGATCGCCTGGTGATGAACCGCCTGCTACTCGCCCCGGCGCTCGCGGAGGAGGACCTGCCGCCCACGGATGATCCGGAGGCCGGCGTGCGGGTGGAGGCGCAGCTGTCGCGCCGGCTGCTCGGGGGCGGCTCGGGCCTGACCGCCTGGGGCCTGCCGGTGCTGGGCGCGCTGCTGGCCTTCGGGCTCGGCTTCGCGGGCCAGTCGATGAAGGCCTCGAGCGAGTGCGAGAAGTGCGGCCGCCCGGTGTGCCGGCGGTGCGACAAGGAGCTGGGCGTGGCGAGCAAGATGTGCGCCCAGTGCGTCAACGCCTTCTCGCGCAAGGGCGCGGTGGAGGCGCGGGTCCGGGCCCGCAAGCAGATTGAAATCGAGCGCCACCGCCAGTGGGAGAGCGGCGTGTCGTACGCCGTGGGCGCGCTGGTGTCCGGTGCGGGCCACCTGTTCCAGGGGTTGCCGGTGCGCGGCACCCTCTACGCCTTCTTCTTCCTCTTCGCGGTGTCCGGGGTGCTGCTGCGCTCCGGCGTGCTGCGCGCGCCCTATGGCGAGGCTCCGCTGTACCTCAAGCTCGCGCCGCTGCTGCTGCTGCTCATTCCCCTCCACCTTTTGACGTTGCGCGGCCTGTACCGCCGCCAGAACGAATAGGCCGGGACCGACGATGGCCCTCACGGGAACGCTCAAGGACTTTGGTATCGCGGACATCCTGCAGCTGATCGGTCAGCAGCAGAAGACGGGTGTCCTGTACCTCAAGAGCAAGGAGCAGGAGGTCCAGGTCTTCTTCCGGGACGGCGCCATCGTCCGCGCCGAGAGCGTCACCCGGAAGAAGAAGGACCTCATCGGCAACATGCTGGTGCGCGCCGAGCTCATCACCGAGCAGCAGCTCGAGAGCGCGCTGGAGACGCAGAAGCGCACCCTCAAGCGGCTGGGCGACGTGCTCACCAGCTCCGGTGCCATCTCCGCCCAGAAGCTCAAGCAGATGATGCAGCTCCAGGTGACGGAGACCCTCTACGGGCTCTTCCTCTGGAAGGCGGGCACCTACGAGTTCAAGCAGGAGGACGTCCAGCCGGACAGCGAGTCCATCACGCCGCTGCGCGCCGAGAGCGTGCTGATGGAAGGCTTCCGGATGGTGGACGAGTGGCCCCACGTCCGGAAGAAGATCTCCAGCGAGGCCATGACCTTCGAGCGGCTCAAGGAGCTGCCCGCCCCCAACCCCAAGAACAAGAAGCAGCAGGAGGAGGACGACTTCGACGCCTCCTTCGACGACGCCTTCTCCGAGGAGAAGAAGGACGAGAACAAGGGCGAGTTCAAGTCCATCGGCAGCGCCGAGCGCCGCGTCTACGAGCTCATCGCCCCCGGCCGTGACCTGCGCAAGCTGGTGGACCTCAGCAGCCTGGGCGAGTTCGAGACCAGCAAGGCGCTCGTCAACCTGCTCAACCTCGAGTACATCCGCGCCCATCAGCCCTCGGGTCGGTCCGCCTCCGTGGGCGCGGCCAACCTGCTCGTCCGGGTGGGTGGCGTGGTGGCCCGCGCCGTGGTGACGGTCATCGTCCTGGCCGCCCTGGGCTTCGTGGGCTCGCGGCTCCGCCCGGACACCTGGGACCTGGGGGACGACTCCGCCTCCTCGTTCGCGGACCCGGCGGCCCAGCGCCTCCTGGCGCGCGCCCAGCGGGCAAGAATCGAAGCCGCACTGGAGGTGTTCCGACTGGAAAAGGGAGCCCTCCCCGAGCGCTTGAATGCCCTGGTGGAGGTGGGACTCCTACAGCAGGAGGACCTGCGCTACCCCTGGCGGGAGGATTACTACTACCGCCGGACGTCAGATCGGCAGTTCATCCTCCTGTCTCCCCTGCGCTAGGTGGGTTGCTCGCTTCCTCCTTTCGCCGACAGTGGGAGGACGTTAGCTTGACAGTGAGGATCCTGAATTGTCCGACACCCGTCCCGAGGGATTAGACGAATTGCGAAACCCCGCCACAGTAGAGGCTCAAGCAGCAGTCAGCCCCACCTCGGCCAAGGTGGATGTCCGCGATAACGCAACGACCCTGGCGCTGTGTGGCAACCAGAACGAGAACTTGAAGCTCATGGAGCGTCGGCTCGGCGTCCGGGTCGGACAGCGGGGGACCGAGCTCCACCTGTCGGGGCCCTCGGACGCCGTGGCCTTCACGGTGCGCCTCGTGGAGAACCTCGAGGGGATGATCCGCGCCGGCCGCCCCATCTACCGCGAGGACGTCGAGCAGGCCATCAAGGTGCTCGGCCGCGGCGGGGCGGAGTCGCTCCAGGACGTGATGAACAGCCCGGTGCTCAAGAGCTCGGGCAACAAGCAGATCGCCCCCAAGAGCCTCGCGCAGAAGCGCTACGTAGATGCGATCCGCGCCCATGACATCGTCTTCGGCATCGGCCCCGCCGGTACCGGCAAGACGTACCTCGCCATGGCCATGGCGGTGGCCGCCCTGCAGGAGCGCAAGGTCAAGCGCATCGTCCTGGCGCGTCCGGCCGTCGAGGCCGGTGAGAAGCTTGGTTTCCTCCCCGGTGACCTCGCCGAGAAGGTGAACCCCTACCTCCGTCCGCTCTACGACGCGCTGCACGACATGATGGCCGTCGAGCGCGCCCTGCATCTGATTGAGCAGGGCGTGGTGGAGGTGGCCCCGCTGGCCTTCATGCGCGGCCGCACGCTCAATGACTCCTTCGTCATCCTCGACGAGGCGCAGAACACCACCATCGAGCAGATGAAGATGTTCCTCACCCGCCTGGGCTACAACAGCAAGGCGGTCATCACGGGTGACGTGACGCAGGTGGACCTGCCGGTGGGCAAGGCCAGCGGCCTGCACCACGCGCGCTCCATCCTCAAGAACGTGGAGGGCATCAACATCTCCGAGTTCACCGAGGTGGACGTGGTGCGTCACCCGCTGGTGCAGGAAGTCATCCGCGCCTACGATCGCTACGACGCGGCGCAGCAGGCCGCCAAGGCCCTGAAGGAAGCGGAAGCGGCGGCGGCGGGCGGAACGGCACCGGAAGTAGCTGCCGGTGCGCCGGAATCCGACACGCCAACCCCTTGAATTTCCTCGCTCGATAGCCGGGTGAGCAGGCGGCGGGCGGCGGAGGGGATTCCCGCCGCCCGGTTTGCTTGATGAACCCGCCACGCCTCCCATAGGTTGGACAGCCCCATGGCCGAACCGGAATCGTCGCCCCCCGGACCCAGTCCGCTGGACGCGCTCGCCCACCGCTTCCGGCTCGGCCCCCGTTGGGGCCGGCGCCTGACGAGTGTGTTGCTGCTACTGACGGTGTCGGTGGCGGCGGGGTTCGTCATTTCCCCGGGCCTCTTCAGCCAGCAGATTCCCGCACTCACCGAGGAGCACCTGGGCAAGCCCTTCCGGGCCAACTCCCCGGCGGGCTTCAAGGCGGGGCGGGACTACGAGATCATCCACCAGGCGATGACCGAGCAGCGGCGCCTGGAGGCGCGCGGCGCGGTGCGGCCGGTGTACGACCTGAGCCCGGGCGTGCTGTTGGAGATCCGCGCGGCGGTGGGCGCGGCCTTCCAGGAGATGCGTCAGCGGCTGGCGGCCCGGGCGGCGGCCACCCAGCAAGAGGCGCCGGTGGTGGCGCCGGAGACGGGCAAGGCGCAGGCACGCAAGCCGGCCGCGTCCCTGGTGACGCCGGAGGAGCGCGAGCTCTTCCAGGGGCTGCTGTTCGGGCGCAAGGACGCGGTGCTGGACAATGACGACGTCCAGGCCCTGGCCTCGGCGCGCTTCTCCGAGGCGATGGAGCAGGCCACGGTGGCGCTGGTGGAGCGGGCGTACGGCTTCTCCGAGCCCACCCCGGTGTACATCACCAACTCGCGCGAGGAGGTATCGCGCGAGGGTCCGCAGGGCATCACCGTGCGGGACCTGAGGCACAACGGGGAGCAGACGCTGCCGGGGACGGCGCCCACGGTGGTGGACGTGCGCGAGGCGCACATGGAGATGGACCGCTTCGCGTCCATCCCGGGCAACCTGCTGCCGGACTCGCCGGGCGTGCAGCGGCGGGCGGTGCTGCGGCTGGCCAAGCGGCTGGTGCGGCCCAACCTCACCATCAACCTGGCGGAGACGGACGCGCGGCGGCGGCAGGCGGCGGCGGCGGTGAAGGACGCCGTCATCTCCATCAAGAAGGGCCAGCGGGTCATCGGGGACGGGGAGCTGGTCAACGAGACGCACCTGGTGGCCATCCGGGGCATGCGCTCGCAGACGGACCGGTTGGACCTGGTGCAGCTGCAGGTGGGCGGCACGGGGCTGGTGGCGCTGCTGATCTCCGCCACGTACCTCTTCTGCCGGGCGGCCTTCCGGCGCTTCCGGCCCACGCGCAAGGACGCGATGCTGCTGGGCTCGCTGCTGGTGGCGATGCTGGGCCTGCTGCAGGTGTGGGTGTCCATCGCGGACGCGGTGCAGGACCGGTACACGGCCATTCCCCTGGAGGCCTTCTATTACGCCTTCCCGGTGGCGGCCGGAGCCATGCTGGTGCGCTTCATCCTCTCCGAGGAGCTGGCGCTCTTCTTCGCCCTGGTGATGGCGAGCCTGTGCGGGGTGATGCTGGGCAACTCGCTGTCCTTCGGTATCTACGCGCTGGTGGGCGCGCTGGTGGCGGCGGACCGCGTCACCTACGCGAAGGACCGGGTGGGGCTCTTCCGGGCGGGCGTGGCCACCGGTGGCGTCAACCTGGTGGCGGTGCTCTGCCTCTTCCTGGCCGAGGGCAAGGGGCTGACGCCGGACACGCTCATCACGGCCCTGTTCGCCTTCTCGGGCACGGCGCTGGCGGTGCCGGTGATGGTGATGGCGCTCACGCCGCTCATCGAGTCCGTGTTCGGCTATGCGTCGGACCTGAAGCTGCTGGAGCTGGCCAACCTCAACCACCCGGCGCTCAAGGAGCTCATCGTCCAGGCACCGGGCACCTACCACCACTCCATCATCATCGGCACGCTGGTGGAGAACGCGGCGGAGGCCATTGGCGCCAATCCGCTGCTGGCGCGCTCGTGCGCGTACTACCACGACATCGGCAAGGGCCGGAATCCGCTCTACTTCGGCGAGAACCAGAAGGGCGAGAACAGGCACGACAGCCTCGCCCCGGCGATGAGCGCCGTCATCATCAAGCGCCACGTCACCGAGGGGCTGGAGATGGCGCGCCAGTACCGGCTGCCCAAGCTGGTGGCGGATGCGATTCCGCAGCACCACGGCACGCGGCTGGTGGGCTACTTCTTCCACAAGGCCGTCAAGGAGCAGGAGGGCAAGGAAGGCGCTCCGCCCATCGACGAGAGCATCTTCCGCTACCCGGGCCCCAAGCCTCAGTTCCGCGAGGCGGCGCTGGTGATGATCGCCGACGCGGTGGAGGCCTCGACGCGCGCGCTGCCCGAGCCCACCACGACCCGGCTGCAGGCCCAGGTGCAGAAGATGATCAACCTCATCTTCTCCGAGGGGCAGCTGGACGAGTGTGATCTGACGCTGAGGGACCTGAACCTCATCGCACAATCCTTCCTGCACACGCTGGAGGGCATCTACCATGCGCGCCCGGAGTACCCGGCGGGAGCGCTGCAGGCGGGCCCCAAGGGGGCGGCGTTGACGGTGGCGGGGACGACGACGAAGCAGGATGGCAAGGCGCGCCCGGCGGGCACGGGCACCTGAGGCGGCGGAGGAGGCCGAACGTGGTGAAGCTGCGCAAGGGCAAGATCATCCCGCGCGAGGATGGAAAGCGCATCGAGGAGTTCGTGGGCGCGGCGACGACGGGCACCGACTCCATGTCGGTGGCCCGCATGTTGGCGCCGCCGGGCTGGTCCGAGCCGGCGCAGACCCCCGAGTTCGACGAGGTGGTCATCGTCCTCAAGGGGGAGCTGACGCTGGTGGTGGATGGCCGGCGCCAGCTCATCGGGGAAGGGGAGCTGGGGATGGTGCCGCGGGGCCACCGGGTGGTGTACCGCAACGACGGGCAGGGCGCGTGTGACTACTACTCGCTCTGCGCGCCGGCCTTCCGGGTGGAGCGGGCCCACATCGAGGAGGCGCCCCAGGAGGCGGAGGACAACCGGGTGACGGTGCAGGTGGCGCACCCGCAGGGCAAGCGCTTCTCCAAGCAGGTGACGGAGCTGGCGGAGACGTTCCTACGCAAGTTGGATCTGTCGGGGTGCGAGCTGTCCATCTCCCTGGTGGGAGACCACGCCATCCGGCGGCTCAACCGCACGTGGCGCAAGAAGGACAAGGCAACGGACGTGCTGAGCTTCCCAGCGGGGGATCTGCCCAAGGGCACGCCCGGGCCGAGGCAGCTCGGGGACGTGGTCATCTCCCTGGACACGGCGAAGAAGCAGGCCAGGGAGTACGAGCGGACGCTCGAGGCCGAGGTGGCGCGCTACCTGGCCCACGGGCTGCTGCACCTGCTGGGGTACGACCACGAGCGCCCCAAGGACGCGCAGAAGATGGCGCGCACCGAGGAGCGGCTGCTGGGCGAGAGCGGCATGGTGGGCGACGCCGTGGCCCCCCGGGCCCGCAAGCTCATGACCTGAGGGCCCTCGCGCCGGAGGCCTCGCTCAGTCCAGGGGCTTGAAGCGCACCGTGCAGTGCCCGCCCACGCAGGCCGGGGTGGGAATGCCCTGGGGAGGCATGCAGGGAGGCATGGGGCAGGTCTCCTCCGGGACGCTCACGCAGGACTGCTTCAGGCGGGCGAGCGCGGCGGTGGAGAGCGCCCGCGGCGTGCACTGGGGGCAGCACCCCTCGGCGGCGGTCTGCGTCACGACACAGTCCGCATCGCGCGTGCAGCGGTCGTCCGCCTTCGGGTCGCCCGGGCCACCCGCCTGGGGCTCCGTCTGGACCGGAGGAGGGCGCTGGGCCGCCGAGCCCCCCGCGTCCGAGGGCGACGTGAGCGCGGAGCCTCCGCTCCGGGTCTCCTCGGTCGCGGTCGTGGTGGGCTGGGGGGCCTCCGAGGAGGGGGGGGCCGGGGGGCGATGACAGGCGATGAAGAAGAGGGTGCCGAGCAGGATGCCGCGCCACATGAGAGACTCCTGGGAAAAGGGGAGGGCCCTTCATGCCCCGAACGCCCGCTCACCTGCCAGCCACTCTCGGGGTTGAGTCGGGCAGTGCGCATGATAGGTAGGCCCGCCCTCATTTGTTGGGACGGACAATGCCTCGTCTTGCTCCATTGCTGACCTGCCTGTTCGGCCTGTTGCTGCTGGCCGCCACCCCGGCGCGTTCCCAGGAGATGCCTCCCTGGGGGACGGGCGAGAGCCAGGGCCAGGACCTGAACATCTACCTGGCCACCTTCGGGCCCGGAGATGACGTGGCCTCGTGGTTCGGGCACGGCTCGCTGGTGGTGGAGGATGCGCGGCTCAAGCAGTCGCGTCTCTACAACTACGGCATGTTCTCCTTCGACTCGACCATGCTGGCCCGCTACGCCATGGGGCGGCTCGAGTTCTGGGTGGACGACGCGAGCCCCGCGGGCACCTTCCGCTTCTACCGCTCGCTGAACCGGGACGTGCGGCTGCAGGAGCTGAACCTGTCCCCGGCGCAGAAGGTGGAGCTGGGGCGGCTGCTCGCGGTGAACGTGCTGCCGGAGAACCGGCACTACCTCTACCACCACTACAACGACAACTGCGTGACGCGGCTGCGCGACGCCATCGACAAGGTGGTGGGCGGCCAGTTGCACCAGGCCATGAGCGGCCCCGGGCGCATGACGCTGCGCGACCACACGCGCCGCTACTCGGACGTCAACCCGGCCATGGGCCTGCTGCTCGACTTCCTGATGAACGACGAGATCGACAAGCCCGTCACCCGCTGGCAGGAGGCCTTCCTCCCGGACGAGCTGGAGCGTCAGGTGGCGGAGACGCAGGTGGTGGGGGAGGACGGGCAGAAGCACCCGCTGGTGGCGAAGACCCTGAACATCTACACGGCGGAGGGCCGCCCGGTCACACCCGCGGAGCCGCCGAAGTACGGGCCCGTGCTGCTGGTGCTGGGGCTGCTGCTGGGCGGTGGCGCGGCGGGCCTGGGGTGGTGGATCCGCCGGAGCGGGGGAGGGCGGCTGCCTCGCATCCTGCTCGGCCTGCAGAACCTGCTGGTGGGCCTGGTGTCCGGGATTCCGGGGCTCGCCCTGTTCATCATGTGGCTGTTCACCGACCACACGGTGACGTACCGCAACGAGAACCTCTTCCTGGCCAACCCGCTCACCGTGCTGGCCATCCCCCTGGGCATCCAGTTGATGCGCGGCTCGCCCCGGGCCCTCGAGCGGCTGCGGCGCGTGTGGCGGGTGCTGGCGGCGCTGGGCGTCCTGGGGCTGGTGCTCAAGCTGCTGCCCATGTTCGACCAGGACAACTGGCGCCTCATCGCGCTCCTGCTTCCCGTGTCGATGGGACTGGAGGGGGCCTGCACCCTCGCCCGACTCCCGGCTCGGGCGGCCCGGCCCGCGGAACCACTGTCTCCTTCCCTGAAGGCTTCCGGTAGCTGATCATCCGGCAATCGCGCGCGGGTACCCCTCGCGCACACCGAGGACACGACACACATGGCCAACGACTCGATGGAGAAGATCAACGGACTTCGGGAGCGCCTGCTCGCGCTCCGGGGGCATCTTTGACCTCGACCGCAAGCGGTCCCGCATCGCGCTGATCGAGCGAGAGTCCACGCTCCCCAACTTCTGGGACGACAACACCAAGGCGCAGGCGATGCTCAAGGAGAAGACCACGCTCGAGTCGAGCGTGAGCGCCTACGAGAAGACCCTGCGCGGCCTGGACGACGCCCAGGTGCTCTTCGAGCTGTCCGCCGAGCTCAACGACGAAGCCAGTGCCAAGGAGGCCGAGGACTCGCTCGGCTCGCTCGAGTCGGAGGTCGCCAAACTGGAGCTGGCGCGGATGCTCTCCGGCGAGCAGGACCGCTCCAACTGCTTCATGGACATCAACGCGGGCGCGGGCGGCACCGACTCCATGGACTGGGCCGCCATGCTCATGCGCATGTACACGCGCTACTGCGAGCAGAAGGGCTGGAAGGTCGAGATCAACGACGCGGTGGAGGGCGAAGAGGCGGGCTTCAAGAACGTCTCGCTGCGCATTGAAGGCGAGTTCGCCTACGGCTACCTCAAGGCCGAGGTGGGGGTGCACCGGCTGGTGCGCATCAGCCCCTTCGACGCCAACGCGCGCCGGCAGACGGCCTTCGCCTCGGTGGACGTCTATCCGGAGGTGGATGACACCATCAAGATCGACATCCCGGAGAAGGACTACGAGCTGAAGTTCATCCGCGGCGGTGGCGCGGGCGGTCAGAAGGTCAACAAGACCTCCTCCACGGCGCAGCTGCGCCACCTGCCCACCAACATCCTCATCACCTGCCAGACGGAGCGCTCGCAGTCGGCCAACAAGGACATGGCCTTCAAGATCCTCCGCGCCCGCCTCTACGAGCTGGAGCTCAAGAAGCGCGAGGCCGAGCAGGCCGCCGCCGAGGCCCAGAAGAAGGACATCTCCTTCGGCTCGCAGATCCGCTCCTACGTGCTCGCGCCCTACCGCATGGTGAAGGACCTGCGCACCGGCGTGGAGACGGGCAACGTGGACGCCGTGCTGGACGGCAGCCTGGAGGAGTTCGTCACCGCCCAGCTCATGGGCGTGAAGAACCCCAACCGCAACGTCCCCGAGTAATTGCCCGGAAGTCCCGCGGAACCTTTCCATGGCCTCGTTGTCTCAGGCCGTGGAACGGGAAAACGCGAGACGGGGTAGGATGGACGCGCGCGGTGTAGGCCACGTGGGGAGGTCACCGGTGTCTTCGAGCGGGGTGCTCGGGATGGAGACAGAGGGAACGCCGGTGTCCGCCGAGGCCGAGGCCGCCGCGCGCGAGGAGCGCCTGTTGCTGGCGCGCCTGAGGCGGGGCGACCCGGGGGCCTTCGAGTCGCTGGTCAACACGCACCAGGACCGGCTCTACGACTTCTGCGTGCGGATGCTGGGGGACCGGGAGGAGGCGAACGATCTGGTGCAGGACGTCTTCGTGAGTGCCCACCAGAACCTGTCGCGCTTCCGGGAGGACTCGAAGCTGTCCACGTGGTTGTTCCGGATTGGAAAGAACCACTGCATCAACCGGCTGAAGTACCTGAAGCGGCGGGGCAGGGGACGCTCGGAGGAGTACGGCGAGCAGAGCGAGGGGGCGTTGGCGGAGCTGTTGGGCTCGCCCCCGGGGCCGGACGCGGCGCTGGAGTCGGCCAGGGAACAGGCGCGGGTACAGTGGGCCATCTCCCAGTTGGATCCGGACGCCCGGATGCTGGTGGCCCTGAGGGACATCGAGGGGTTGTCATACGAGGAGATCGTCGACATCACGGAGCTGGCGTTGGGTACCGTGAAGAGTCGGCTCCACCGCGCACGGGAGAAGCTGGCGGATCTCCTGGGACGGCTTGAGGAATGAACGGTTTTCAGCGGAGACTCCGGGATATGCCAGCGCAGCTCAGCCACCGCGAGACCAAGGCCCTCTTCATCGCCCTCGCCGATGAGGAGCTTCCGGCCGACAAGGCCCAGGCGGTGCGCTCGCACCTGGACGGGTGCGGCGAGTGCGCGCAGGGGTGGCAGCGCTATTCGGCCACCGTGCTGCGGGTGCGCAACGTGGAGAAGCAGAAGGCGCCCCCGGCGCTGGCCTCCATGGTGATGACGCGGGTGAAGCGCCAGCGGCGCTTCGGCCTCAAGCGGCTGCACCAGATGCACGCGCACTACCGCCTGCCAGTGGAGATCCTCATTCCGCTGCTCATCGCGGCCGCGGTGGGGGCCTTCCTCATCATGTCCGCGCCCTGAGACGGGCGGGGGCGGGTCTTTTCGGGAACATCCCTTCCAGCCATTCGTTGCGTCCCGGGGTGGGCTTGGCTACGGTGCCGCGCCCCTACGGGATGCCCCATGGCTGACACTCCAGAGAACAAGAACGCGGAAGCGGACCTCGGGTCCAAGGAGCAGGAAATCTACGACCAGCGCCTCGAGAAGGGGCGCAAATGGCGGGATTCCGGCTTCAACCCGTACGGCAACGGCTACCGCCCCCAGCACCTGGCCGCGGAGATCCTCGCCCGCCACGGCAACCAGTCCATGGAGGAACTGGAGAAGGCCGAGCCCGCCGTCTACGACGTGGCCGGCCGCATCGTGGCCGTGCGCAGCTTTGGCAAGGCCGCCTTCGTCAAGCTGCGCGACCGCTCGGGGGAGATCCAGGTCCACCTCAAGAAGGACGCCCTCGGGGACGCCTACGAGCTCTTCAAGCTCACGGACATGGGTGACTTCGTCGCCGCCCAGGGCGCGGTGTTCCGTTCGAAGACGGGCGAGCTGACCCTGTCCGCCACGAAGTTCGTGCCGCTCACCAAGTCCCTGCGGCCCCTGCCCGAGAAGTGGCACGGCCTCACGGACGTCGAGGTCCGCTACCGCCAGCGCTACCTGGACATGGTCTCCAACCCCGAGGTGAAGCAGGTCTTCCTCAAGCGCAACAAGCTGGTGCGCTTCATCCGGGACTTCCTCGACGCGCGCGACTTCGTCGAGGTGGAGACGCCGATGATGCACCCGCTGGTGTCCGGCGCGGCGGCCCGGCCCTTCCGCACCCACCACAACGCCCTGGACATCGATCTGTACATGCGGATCGCCCCGGAGCTGTACCTCAAGCGCCTGGTGGTGGGCGGCATCGAGCGCGTCTACGAGATCAACCGCAACTTCCGCAACGAGGGCATCAGCACCCGGCACAACCCCGAGTTCACGATGCTCGAGTTCTACCAGGCCTACGCCACGTTCGAGGACCTGATGGACCTCACCGAGGAGATGCTCTCGGGCGCGGCCAAGGCGGTGACGGGCGACACCCAGGTGACCTACCAGGGGCACGTGCTGGACTTCGGCAAGGGGTGGAAGCGCATCCCCATGACCGAGGCCATCCGCGAGGTGGTGCCCTCCCTGAGCGACAAGGACATGGCGGACCCGGAGCGGCTGCGGAGCGAGCTGCTCAAGACGACGCACGGCGACGCCGAGCGCCGCGCCGTGGAGACCATGCACCATGGAGAGCTGGTGGGCGCGCTCTTCGAGCACCACGTGGAGCAGAAGCTGGTGCACCCCACGTTCATCACCCACTACCCGACCGCCGTCAGCCCGCTGGCGCGCCGCAACGATCAGAACCCGGACATCACCGACCGCTTCGAGCTCTTCGTGGCCGGCCGGGAGATCGGCAATGCCTTCTCCGAGCTGAATGATCCGCTCGACCAGAAGGAGCGCTTCCTCGCCCAGCTGGACGCCAGGCAGCGCGGCCAGCAGGAGACGATGGACTACGACGAGGACTACATCCGTGCCCTCGAGCACGGCATGCCGCCCACGGCTGGCGAGGGCATCGGGATTGATCGCGTCGCCATGCTGTTCACGGACGCACCGTCGATCCGCGACGTCATCCTCTTCCCCCTCCTCAAGCCGCTTACGAAGTAGGCAGGGAATCTCGTGAACGCCGAACGGCAGACCGTCTACCGCTGGAGTCTCATCTGGAGCGGCGCCCTCGTGGCGCTCGTGGGGGCCGTGTTGCTCGGCCTGGCCATCACCCGCGCCGACGCCTGGGCGCGGGTGGCCGGCACGCTCGGCCTGTCCACCCTCAGCTGGGGCGGGCTGTTGCAGGCGCTCAACGCGCTGGGCCTGCTGCCGGTGCAGTCCGCCCTGCCGTCCGCCGTGGAGCTCGTCGGGAAGGAGTACCTCATCTCCGGCGCGGCGGCCTGGCTGGTGGGCTGGGTGCTCATCGCCTCCGGCATCCGGCGCGCTCCGGCCTCCGCCGAGGGTCCGAGCCCGGCCGCTGGCGCGACGCTGTACCCGCGGCTGGCCCAGTACCGGGACTTCTACTGGAGCACCCTGGGCGCCTACGGCGGCGGCATCCTGCTGTCGGAGCTGGTGCTCATCCTCCTGCAGACGTTCCTGTCCAGCGGTGGCGGCTCCGGGGCGGCGGGAGAGTCGTCGGGGCTGGCGCCGACGGTCGCCTTCGCGGTGTCGCTGATCGTCTCCTCGCTGGTCGCCTTCGCGTGCGGCTTCGTGGGGGCCTCGCGCGCGCGGCGGGTGGCCATGCCCGAGGCCACCATCGGTGTCATCTACCTGGGCCTGCCCGTGCCCATCCTGCTGACGCTGATGGAGCAGCTCCCGGATCTCCAGCTGTCGCTGGGCTACCGGCTGCGCGAGGTGACGTACCTGGCGGACATGCTCGGCCGCCCGGTCATCGGCTACTGGCTCGTCTTCTCGCTGCTGGTGCTCATGCTGGTGCTGGGCATCAACACCGGCTTCATCGCCGCGGGCAGCGGCCGGTTGGATCTCCGGTTGGGCTTCGAGCTGTTCGTGGCCCGCCGCCACGTGGGCGTCTTCCGCCCCTCGTTGCTGCTGGGCACGCTGGCGGTGCTGATGTTCGGCATCGTCCCGCCGCTCATCGTCTACGGCATCATCCGCGCGGTGGAGGCGGCCGTGGAGCGCACGCGCATCCGGGCCCTGGGCCTGAAGGATCCGCTCGCCGCCGCCTCCGCGCTCAACCGCCTCAAGCTGCGTGAGCAGTCGCCCACCATGATGATGACGGCGCTGTCGGTGGGCGGCGTCGGCGTGGGCGTGATGGCCCTCATCATCGTCCTGTCGGTGATGAGCGGCTTCGAGGAGGACCTGCAGAAGAAGATCCTCGGCGCCCACTCGCACGTGGTGGTGTCCAAGTACGCGGGCCAGCTGCCCGAGTACAAGCGGCTGATGGAGCAGATCGCCAAGGTGCCCGGCGTGCAGGGTCAGACGCCGTCCATCGACAACCCGGTGATGGTGCTCGCCGATGACGAGGTGCAGGGGATCGTCCTCAAGGGCATCGACCCGGAGACGGTGGGCTCGGTGTTGGATCTGCGCCAGAACATGCTGCCGGGCGGCAGCCTGGACCACCTCGAGCAGCCCCAGAAGATCGCTCCCCGGCGCACGATGTTCGGCAAGCAGCCCGATGCGCCCGAGGAGGAGGACGAGGCCGAGGATCCGATCATCGGCAAGTCCACGAAGAGTGCCTCGGACAAGGTGCTGCCCGGCATCATCCTCGGCCGGGAGCTGGCCAGCATCCTCCGGGTGGTGGTGGGGGACCGGGTGAACGTCATCTCCCCGCAGGGCGCCGAGCTGGGCCCCGCCGGTCTCATCCCCAAGAGCCGCGCCTTCCGCGTGGCCGGCATCTTCTACTCGGGCATGTACGAGTACGACGCCAAGTTCGCCTACATCCTGCTGTCCGAGGCGGAGAAGCTCTTCGGCACCGATGGCCCCAGCGGCATCGAGCTGAAGGTGGCGGACGTGGACGACGCCCGGCGCATCTCCCAGGCGGTGTCCCGCGAGCTGGGCGGCTACCCCTACCGCTCGCGCGACTGGGGGGAGATCCACCGCAACATCTTCTCCGCGCTCCGGCTGGAGAAGCTGGTGATGGGCATCATCCTGTCCATCATCATCGTGGTGGCCGCCGGCCTCATCGTGGCCACCGTCATCATGCTCGTGCTGGAGAAGCGCAAGGAGATCGCCGTGCTCAAGGCACTCGGTGTCTCCGACGGCGGCATCGTGAAGATCTTCCTCGCGGAAGGCCTGCAGATTGGCGTGGCGGGCGGCCTGCTGGGGCTCTTGTCCGGCCTGGCGTGGTGCTACTTCATCCTGAAGGTGGGCATCAAACTGGACCCGTCCGTCTATTACATCCCCTCGCTGCCGGTGAAGATCGAGCCGGTGCAGACCGCGCTCGCGGTGGTCATCGCGGTCCTGGTCACCTACCTGGCTTCCATCTATCCCGCGCTCAAGGCGAGCAGCGTGGAGCCGGTGGAAGGCCTGAAGGCGGAGTGAAGAAGATGGCGCTGCTCTCCATCCACAACGTCTTCAAGAGCTACTTCCTGCACGGCAAGCGCATCGACGTGCTGCGCGGCGTGTCGCTGGACATCGAGAAGGGCGAGCTGGTGAGCCTCATCGGTGCGTCCGGAGCGGGGAAGAGCACCTTCCTGCACGTGCTGGGCACGCTGGACATGCCGGCCGCGGGCGAGCTGCGCTTCGAGGGCCGCAACGTCTTCGCGATGAACGACGCGGAGATCGCCGACTTCCGCAACCGCACCATCGGCTTCGTCTTCCAGAGCCACTACCTGCTGCCCGAGTTCACCGCCCTGGAGAACGTGGCCATGCCGGCCCTCATCCAGCGCCGGGACCGGGGCGAGACCTACGGCTACGCGCGGGAATTGCTGGAGCGGGTGGGGCTGGGGAGCCGGGTGGAGCACCGGCCCGGGGAATTGTCTGGTGGTGAAGCCCAGCGCGTGGCCCTGGCCCGGGCCCTGGTGCTCAAGCCGGCGGTGCTGCTCGCCGACGAGCCCACGGGCAACCTGGACCCCGCCACCGGCGAGGGCATCCACCAGCTGCTGCGCGAGGTGAACCGGGACCTGGGCATCACCGCCGTGGTGGTCACCCACAACGAGGTCCTGGCCCGTTCCATGCCCCGCCGGCTGCGGTTGGTGGCCGGCCAGGTGACCGAGGCTTGACGTCTCCGCCCCCCCTCCGGCGATTTCCCATTGAGACCCGTCGAAGTCCTCCCGTAGATTGCCCCGCCCTTCACAGGCCGAACGCTCCTTGAGGCTCCCCGTTCTCTCGCTCAGGTTCCTTGTCCCGCTCCTCGTCGCCGCTTGGACGGTGATGCCCGGTCGCGTGCTCGCGCAGGCGGACAGGGGCACCCCGCCGGCCTCCGTGCCGTCCGAGGCGCTTCCCCCGGCCCCCGCCACGCCCGGCTCCGATGCACCCGCCGCCCCCGACCGGGAGGTCCGGGAGGGCGAGGTCACCGACATCCGCATCGAGGGCAACCGCCGCGTCGAGGCCGAGGCCATCCGCCGCGCCCTCCGCACCAAGGCCGGTGAGATTTTCGACGAGTCCCGCACCGCCGAGGATCTCCGGGCCGTCTGGGCCCTCGGCTACTTCGCGGACGTTCAACTCCTGACGCAGCGGCTGCCCAACGGCGGCATCGTCTACGTGGTGCGCGTCCAGGAGCGGCCCTCCATCCGCGCCGTGAAGCTGCGCGGCAACGAGGAGCTCAGCCAGGACGACCTCAAGGAGTCCATCGAGGTCAAGGCCCTCACCATCCTGGACATGGATGCGGTGCGCCGCACCCAGAAGAAGATCCAGGAGAAGTACGTCGACAAGGGCTACTTCCTCGCCGAGGTCGGCCACGAGATCACCCCCGTGGAGGGTGGCCAGGTCGACGTGGTGTTCGTCATCGACGAGAACTCCAAGGTGATGGTGAAGGACATCGTCTTCCTGGGCGCGGAGCAGGTGTCCGGCTCCAAGCTCAAGGACGTGATGATCACCAAGGAGGGCGGCTACCTCTCCTTCATCACCGGCGAGGGCACCTACCGCGAGGAGGCCTTCCAGCGCGACCTGGCGGTCATCCAGGCCACCTACTACGACGAGGGCTTCATCAACGTCCGCGTGGACAAGCCCACCGTCTCGCTCTCCGCCGACAAGCGCTACATCTACATCACCATCAAGCTGGCCGAGGGGGAGCGCTACAACATCGGGAAGATCGACTTCTCCGGCGACCTGGTGGTCTCCAAGGAGGAGCTGGCCGGGTTGATGAGCTCCGGGACGGGCCGGCACTTCAGCCGTACGGAGCTGGGCCAGGACATCCAGTCCATCACGGACGTCTACTACGACCGCGGCTACGCCTACGCCAACATCAACCCCGTCACCAACGTCAACGCGGACACCAAGACGGTGGACCTGACGTTCGACGTGCAGAAGGGCCCCCAGGTCACCATCGAGCGCATCGAGCTCGTGGGCAACACCAAGACGCGTGACAAGGTCATCCGCCGCGAGCTGCGCGTCTACGAGGGCGAGCTCTACAGCGGCACCGGCGTGCGCCGCAGCAAGGAGCGCGTGACGGCGCTCGGCTTCTTCGAGACGGTGGAAGTCACCCAGCGGCCGGGCACCCGCCAGGACTCCATCATCATCCAGGTGGAGGTGAAGGAGAAGGCCACCGGTACCTTCCAGGTGGGCCTCGGCTTCTCCAACGTGGAGAACTTCATCTTCACGGCCCAGGTGTCGCAGAACAACTTCCTGGGGTGGGGCCAGAGCGTGTCGGCCTCGGCGCAGATCTCCAGCCTGCGCTCGCTCGTGCAGCTGTCCTTCTTCGATCCGTACTTCCTGGACACCAACTTCCTGCTGTCCGCCGACTTCTTCCGCGTGGAGGCGGACTACGTCGACTTCACCCGTCAGTCCACCGGCGGCAACTTCTCGCTGGGCTACCAGGTGATCGAGGACCTGCTCCTCAACGTGGGCTACTCGCAAGAGCACGTGAACGTGTCGGCCTCGCAGGACTTCGGCGGCGTGCTGCTGGCCAACCGCTTCCTCAGCGGCGTGACGAGCTCGGTGCGCTTCTCGGTCACCTACGACAAGCGCAACAACCGCCTGTTCCCCTCCAAGGGCTTCATCCACTACGGCTCGGTGGAGTACGCGCCGCCCTTCCTGGGCATCGGCAACTCGCCGTTCCTCTTCACCCGCTACACGGCCTACTCGCGCCTCTATTTCCCCCTGCCCCTGGGCGCCGTCTTCAAGACGAACGCCACCGTGGGCTACATCCAGCAGCTGGATGCCAACCGGCCGCTGCCCATCTCCGAGCTCTACTACCTGGGTGGCATCAACTCGGTGCGCGGCTACCTGCTGCGCAGCATCAGCCCCTCACTGCTGGCGCCCAGCTCGGGCTCGCCGGACGCCCCCATCGAGCGGCTCAACGTGGGTGGCAACAAGCAGCTCATCCTCAACCTGGAGCTGGAGTTCCCCGTCTTCGAGAAGGCCGGCATCCGCGGCGTCGTCTTCTTCGACGCGGGCAACGCGTTCGCCTCCAACGAGAACTTCTTCGCCATCCGGAACGACCGGGGTGTGAATCTGCCGCTGGGGGGCCTGTTCACCTCGGTGGGCTTCGGCTTCCGCTGGTTCTCGCCGGTCGGTCCCTTGCGCTTCGAGTGGGGAATCCCGCTCAACAAGCGCACGGAAGACGAGCCCATCCTCTTCGAGTTTACGATCGGCAATTTCTTCTGACAGGCGGCCTGCCCGCTTCCCAGGTGGCCGTCCTCACGGCCTTTTGAACAGGGAAGCGGGTCGGAACGTCGGACTTTCCAAACCTCTCCGAGGAGCTGTCGCACATGTCGCTTCGAAGCAAACTGTCGGTTCTGGCCCTGACCCTCTCGCTCGCCGTTCCGACCCTGGCCGCCGCCCAGGAGCTGAAGGTCGGTTACGTGGACTATCAGCGCGTGATGAGCGAGGTGGCGGATGGCAAGGCCGCCAAGAACCGGCTCCAGAAGTGGGTGGAGGGGCGTGAGAAGGAGATCGCCCAGGAGCAGCAGAACCTCCTCAAGGAGAAGGAGACGCTGGAGAAGCAGGCCAGCGCCATGAGCGAGGAGGTTCGCGCGCAGAAGGCCGCCGACTTCCAGAAGAAGTACCTGGAGCTGATGCAGAAGTTCGAGAAGAGCCGCGCGGAGATCGCCGAGCGCGAGCGCAAGGAGATGGAGCCCATCATCGGGAAGATCGACGAGGTCATCGCCAACATCGCCCGGCGCGACAACCTGGGCATGGTCTTCGAGAAGCGGGACTCCGGCCTGGTGTTCGCGATGAGCCAGTATGATCTGACCAACGAGGTCATCCGGAACTACAACAGCGCCTCGGGCAAGCCCAAGGACGCGCCGGTCGCCAAGGACGCTCCCAAGAAGTAGGCCTCTTCGTGCACGCCACCACCCCCCGCCGGCTCGGTGAGCTCGCCACCCATGTGGGCGGCGAGCTCCTCGGAGATGCCGGCCTCTTGATTACCGGGCTCAACGGACTCGCCGAGGCGGCTCCGGGCGAGCTCTCCTTCTACGGCAATCCGCGCTACCGCAAGCAGTTCGAGGCCACGAAGGCCTCGGCCGTGCTGGTGACGTTGGACGCCGAGCCTCGCGAGGGCGTGTCGCTGGTGCGGGTGGCCAATCCGCACCTGGCCTTCGCGAAGATCTCCAGCCTCTTCCATCCGAGGCCCACCTACGTGGCCGGAGTGCGGCCCGGGGCGCACGTGCACCCCGAGGCGCGTGTGCACCCGGAGGCCACGGTGATGGCGGGCGCCACGGTGGACAAGGGCGCCACGGTGGGCGCTCGCGCCGTGCTCTTCCCCGGTGTCTACGTGGGCGAGGGCGCGGGCATTGGCGAGGACAGCCTGCTCTACCCCAACGTCACCGTGCGCGAGCACTGCCAGGTGGGCGCGCGCGTCATCCTCCATGCCTCGTGCGTGGTGGGCGCGGACGGCTTCGGCTTCGCCTTCAACCCCGAGGGGGAGAATGGCCCGGAGCACTACAAGGTGCCCCAGTCCGGCATCGTCCGCATCGAGGACGACGTGGAGGTGGGAGCCTGCACCACCATCGATCGGGCGACGATCGGTGAAACGGTCATCGGCCGGGGCTCGAAGCTCGACAACCTGGTGCAGATCGCCCACAACGTGAAGGTGGGCCCGCTGTCGCTCATCTGCGCGCAGGCGGGCGTGTCCGGCTCGGCGGAGCTGGGCATGGGCGTGGTGCTGGCGGGGCAGGTGGGGGTGGTGGGCCACATCCGCGTGGGGGACATGGCCAAGGTGGGCGCCCAGTCCGGCGTGGCCCACGACGTGGAGGACGGGCAGGTGGTGAGTGGCAGCCCGGCCGTCCCCCACAGGGAATGGTTGCGCATGTCGGCCGCTCTCGGGCAGATCAGCGACCTGCTCAAGGAAGTGCGTACCCTGCGCCGCAGGGTCGAGACGCTCGAGAAGAAGGAGAAGGCCGGATGATGGACATCCAGGAGATCCAGCAGTTGCTGCCGCACCGTTATCCGTTCCTCCTGGTGGACCGGGTGGTGGAGATCGTCCCCGGCCAGAAGCTGGTGGCGTTCAAGAACGTCACCATGAACGAGGAGTTCTTCAACGGCCATTTCCCGGGGCACCCGGTGATGCCGGGAGTGCTCATCCTGGAGGCGTTGGCGCAGGCCACGGCCATTCTCGCGTACAAGACCGAGAACATGGACCCCAAGAACATGGTGACGTACCTCATGGGGGTGGACGGGGCGCGCTTCCGCAAGCCGGTGGTGCCGGGCGACAGGCTTCAGCTGAACATCGAGGTCATCCGCCACAAGGGTGCCATCTGGAAGACGAAGGGCACGGCCACGGTGGATGGCGTGAAGGTGGCCGAGGGCGAGTTCCTGGCCACGGTGGTGGACAAGAACAAGGACACGGGCGGCGGCGGCTCCACGGCCGAGGCGTCCTGAGAGGGTAAGGAGGAGACACCATGGCGCAGGTTCACCCCACTGCGGTGGTCCACCCCGGTGCTCGCCTCCACGAGACGGTGGAGGTGGGTCCCTATTCCGTCATCGGCGAGAAGGTGACGATCGGCGAGGGATCGCGGGTGGGTCCCCACGTCGTCATCGAGGGACGCACGACGATTGGCGCGCGCAACCGCATCTTCCCGTTCGCCGCGGTGGGCGGGGCCCCGCAGGACTTGAAGTACGCGGGCGAGGACACCCAGCTCATCATCGGGGACGGCAACACCCTGAGGGAGTCCACCACGCTCAACATCGGCACGGCCGGTGGGGGCGGGGTGACGCGGGTGGGCCACAACAATCTCTTCATGGCCTACAGCCACGTGGCCCACGACTGCGTGGTGGGCAATGGCTGCATCATCGCCAACAGCGTGGCGCTCGCCGGCCATGTGGTGCTGGAGGACGCCGTCATCCTCGGAGGCCTGTCCGCGGTGCACCAGTTCACCCGGCTGGGCAAGCACGCGTTCATCGCGGGCGGCTCCATGGTGGTGATGGACGTGGCTCCGTACTGCACGGCGCAGGGAGACCGGGCGGAGCTGGCCGGCCTCAACGTGGTGGGCCTGCAGCGGCACGGCTTCAGCGAGGAGCAGATCGGCCGCATCAAGGAGGCCTACAAGATCCTCTTCCGCTCGAAGCTGCAGCTGGCGGAGGCGTTGGCCCAATTGAAGGCGGAGATGGGCGGCCAGCCGGAGATCGACTACCTGGTGGACTTCGTCAGCCAGAGCAAGCGCGGGCTGACGCGCTGACGTGGAGCGCATCGGCCTCATCGCGGGCAACGGCCGGTTGCCCTTCCTGTTCGCGAGCGCCGCCCGGGAGCAGGGGCTGGAGGTCGTGGCGGTGGCCCACCGGGGCGAGGCGGATCCCTCGCTCGAGGGGGAGGTCGCCGAGCTGACGTGGGTGAAGCTGGGTCAGTTGGACCGGATCGTCCGCGCCTTCCGCAAGGGAGGGGTGAAGCGGGCGGCGATGGCCGGGGGCATCGGCCGGGTGAGGGCGTTGACGGAGGCCCGGCCGGACCTGGGCGCGGTGCGCATCATCTCTCGCCTGCGCAGCTTCCGGGATGACGCCCTGCTGCGCGCGGTGGCGGACTACTTCGAGTCGCACGGCATCACCATCGTGGCGCCCACGGACTGGCTGGCGCAGGCGTTGTGCCCCGAGGGCCACCTGGCGGGGCCACGGCTGAACGCGGCGCAGGAGAAGGACGTGACGCTGGGGCGGGAGGTGGCCACGCTGCTCGGCCAGGCGGACGTGGGCCAGACGGTGGTGGTGCACAACGGGCACGTGCTGGCGCTGGAGGCGGTGGAGGGTACGGACGAGGCCATCCGCCGGGGCGGCAAGTACGGTGGCGCGGGCGGGGTGGTGGTGAAGCGCTGCAAGCCGGGGCAGGACCTGCGGTTCGATCTCCCGGCGGTGGGCCCGCGCACGTTGGAGGTCATGCAGGAGGTGGGGGCGAAGGTGCTGGCCCTGGAAGCGGGCAAGACGGTGCTGTTGGACGCGCCGGAGCTCTTCCGGGGAGCGGACAAGGCGGGCATCACTCTTATCGGAGTCCCTTGAGTCGAGCATTTCCCCTCTCCCCCCGGGAGAGGGACGGGGTGAGGGTGCCACGCTCCCCTGGCTCCTCCCCGTGCATGCTCCCTCTCCCTCTGGGAGAGGGCTGGGGTGAGGGTCGTCAATTCACACCCCTGTGTGGAATGCTCGCCGCCCAAGGGCCTGTTCCGGACACTACTCCGGGCTCCCACCCGGGTCCGCGTTGCAACGAGCCACGCGCACCGGCCAGGGTTGGCCTTGTCCCGGAGGTCGCCACCCCGCATGAACGCCCGTCTCCTGCTGTTGTGCCTCACCCTGACTCCCCTGTGCGCGCTCGCGGACGCGGTGCGCGTGTCGCTCCAGCCCCAGGCCGCGGTGGGCAAGGGGATGCCGGAGCTGCGGGTGCACATCGAGGAGCCCATCGCTGGCTTCGAGTTGAAGCTCGAGCGCGGTGACGGGCAGCAGGTGAGGGTGAAGGGCGGAGGCAAGCCGGGCGTGACGCGAGCCCTTCCGCTGGAGCAGCCCGAGGGCCGCTTCCACTACGAGGGAGAGCTCGTGGTGCGCTTCCCGGACGCCGAGGAGGCCTCGATTCCGTTGTCCTTCGACACTGAGCTGCTGGGGCCGCTGAAGCTGACGGTGGTGCCGGAGGACGTGGACGTACCGGGGCGCAAGCTGCGCTTCACGTTGTCGCGGCCCGCGGCGCGCGCGCAGGTGACGGTGCTGATGGACACCGGCAAGACGGCCTTCGATGGCGAGCTTCCCTTCGACGGCGCGCCCGCGGGCAGGCCGCTGGAGGTGACGTGGCCGGAGGCGGAGGGAAAGGTGCTGCGCATCTCGCTCAAGGCCTTCGACACCTCGGAGTTCTACACGTCCGTGGAGCTCTTCCCGTGGCGGGTGGACATCCCGCATGAGGAGATCAACTTCGCCTCGGGCAAGGCGGACGTGCCGGCGGCGGAGCGGCGGAAGCTGGACGCCAGCCACACGCTCATCGCCGACGCGGTGACACGCTACGGCCGCTTCGCGGAGCTGCGCCTCTACATCCTCGGGCACACGGACACGGTGGGGGACACGGACTCCAACCGGAAGCTGTCGCTCGAGCGGGCCCGGAGCATCGCCGCGTACCTGCGCAAGCGGGGCCTGAAGCTGCCCATCTTCTACGAGGGCTTCGGCGAGCAGTCCCCGCGCGTGCCCACGCAGGACGAGACGGACGAGGCCGCCAACCGGCGCGCCGAATACATCCTGGCCATCGAGCCTCCGGCCCTGGCCTCCACCCCCTTCCCGCCGCAGTGGCGGAAGCTGTGATGCACCCTCGAGATGCACCTCCAAGGAGAACCGACGGATGAAGCGACTCGTGCTGCCCGCTCTGCTCGCCCTCGCCGCCACCGGCTGCATGCGCTCCAAAGCCTCCCTCATCCGTCCGGACGAGGAGGCCGCCAAGTGCGAGCTGGTCCAGACGCTGATGCGCGAGCAGGCGCCCCAGGAGCTGCTGGCCGGACTGGCGGCGGACGGGCGCGACGGTCCCTCGCAGGTGCTCGTCTTCGTGCGCCGGCCCGAGGAGGCCATGCTGGAGCGGCTCTTCGCGGGCGACGAGCCCACGTGCGGCGGTCCCAACTACAAGGTGGTGCAGAACATCACCACGGACGCGGTGGTGCTCTACCTCCAGCCCCGCGTGGGCGGCTACATCTACGACGCGCAGCGCGCGGCCCCGGACGAGCTGTCGCTGGGCGGCGAGGCCAAGGGCGCGGTGATGAAGAGCGAAGGCGGCGCCTGGGTGTCCTCCAGCATCTGAGCCGTCCGGGCCTGCTCCCGTGCCTACCGGAGCAGGTCCTTCCCGCCGTCCGCAATGAACTGCACCGCGATGGCGGCGAGGATGAGGCCCATCACGCGCTCGAGGATGGCCACGCCGGACTGCTTGAGCACGCGCTGCACGAAGCCGGCGGCGCGCAGCACGAAGTAGCTCGTCACGAAGGTGAGCACGATGGCCACCAGCACGGGCACGGCGGACAGCAGGTTGTCGCCGCCCTTGGCCATCAGCACCATGGCGGTGGCGATGGCGCCCGGCCCCGCCAGCAGCGGCATCGCCAGCGGCACCAGCGCCACGTCCTCCTTGGACTCACCTTCCTCCCGCTCGGACGGGGTGGTGCGCGTCTCCGAGGGCCGCGCCCGCAGCATGTCCAGCGCGGTGATGAGCAGCAGGATGCCGCCGGCCACCCGGAAGGCGCCCAGCGAGATGCCGAACACCTTGAAGATGAGCCCGCCGAAGACGGCGAAGAACATCAGCAGCGAGCACGCCACGAGACAGGCGCGCCGCGCGGTGCGGCGGATCTTCTCCTCCGAGTCCCCCGACGTCATCGCCAGGAAGATGGGCACCACCCCGATCGGGTCCACCACGAAGAGGACCGCCGGGAGCGACACGAGGAACAGGGAGAGCTGCTCGGAAAGCATGCGCCCCTCTACACCGTGAGGCGCAGCTTCCACACCATCGTGAGGGCCTCGAGGAAGATCTTCCGGCTCATCTTGGACTGACCGACGCGGCGGTCCTCGAAGATGATGGGCGTCTCCCTCACCGTGAAGCCCTTCTTGAGGGTGCGGTAGGTGAGCTCGATCTGGAAGGCGTAGCCGGTGCTCTGCACCTGATCCAACTCGATGCCCTCGAGCACCCGGCGGTTGAAGCACTTGAAGCCGCCGGTCAGGTCCCTCACGTCCACGCCGAGGATGGTGCGCGCGTAGAGCGAGCCACCCCGGCTGATGATCTTCCGGCCGGTGCCCCAGTTGACGGTGCCGCCGCCGCTCACGTAGCGCGAGCCCAGCACCAGGTCCGCGCCCCCCTGCGCCATGTCCAGCATGGTGGGCAGATAGCGCGGGTCATGGCTGAAGTCCGCGTCCATCTCGATGATGTATTGGTAGCCCGCCTCGAGCGCGACGCGGAAGGCATGGAGGTAGGCGCGCCCCAGGCCCTGCTTCTTCTCGCGATGCAGGACGCGGATGCGCGGCTCCTTCGCCGCCAGCTCGTCCGCGAGCTTCCCCGTCCCATCCGGGGAGTTGTCGTCGACGACGAGGATGTCCACACGCGGATCGGCCGCGAGCACCGCGCGGGTGATGGGCTCGAGGTTGTCCCGCTCGTTGTAGGTGGGGATGCAGACCAGGGCTGGATTCATCGCGCGGCGGGACATAGCAGAGCGGCGCGGTGTCCGCCCCTAGACTTTTTGGGCCGGGGGGAGCAGCTCCATCACCGACTCGGCGGCGCGGGCGGCGGCCCCGTGCTGTCCGAGCCGCGTGCGCACCTCCTCCAGCCCCTGGAGCATCTCCTCGCGTGGTGTGCCTGGCACCCACAAGCGGCGGATTTCGCTGGCGATGCGCTCGGGAGTCATGTCGCCCTGGAGCAGCTCGGGCACCACCCGGCGGCCGGCGAGCAGGTTGACGAGCGCCACGTGCGCCACCTTCAGCATCATCCGGCCCACGAGGTAGGTGACGAGCGAGACGCGGTACACCACCACCATGGGCCGCTGCATGAGCCCGGCCTCCAGGGCCGCGGTGCCCGAGGCGACGATGGCCGCGTCGCTGGCGCCCACCACCTCGGGGGCCCGGCCCTCCACCAGCACCGGCTGCACGCCACTGCCCTGGAAGCGGGAGAGGATCTCCTCGCGCGGAATGGTGGGGGCCACCGGCACGACGACCTGGAGTCCGGGACGCTCGGCCACGAGTTGCTTCGCCGCGCCCACCATGCTGGGGAGGATGCGGCGGATCTCGCTCATGCGGCTGCCCGGCAGCAGGGCGAGGGTGGGCGTCTCCACGGGCAGGCCGAGCTTCTGGCGGAAGGAGGAGGCACTGGCGGGGGAGGGCACCTGCTCGACCACGGGGCTGCCCACGTAGCGAGCGGAGACACCGGCCTCCCGGTAGAAGTCCTCCTCGAAGGGGAGGATGCAGAGCATCCGGTCCACGAGCTTGGCGATCGTCTTCACCCGGCCGCGGCGCCAGGCCCAGATCATCGGCGAGACGTAGTAGGCCACGGGGATGCCGAGCTTCTTGAGGCGGGCGGCGAGCCGGAGGTTGAAGTCGGGGATGTCCACGAGGATGGCGCAGACGGGGCGGCGCTCGGCGGCGGCCTGGGCCAGCCCGCCCATGACCTGGAGGATGCGGGGAATCTTGGGCAGCACCTCGGTGATGCCCATGACGTTGACCTCGTGGGCACCGTAGAGCAGCTCCACGCCCTGGGCGGCCAGACGCGAGCCTCCCATGCCGAAGAAGGTGAGGTCCGGACGGCGGGCCTTGAGGGCGGCGACGAGCTCGGAGGCGTGGGCGTCACCGGACGCCTCGCCGGCCACGACGAGAATCTGGGGGGCGGTGGACATGAGAAGCGGCGCGCATCCTAGCCGAAGCGCCGCTCAAGGCCACGTCAGCAGGAGTCCCACGCCGCTCGGGGCGGGCACCAGCCGCGCCGTGAGCTGCGAGTTCAGGTGCCAGTTGAGCCCCCACAGCACCGCGTCGAAGAGGAGCAGGAAGCCGCCCTGCAGCAGCAGGCTCCTGCCCCATCCGCGCAACTGCGCCGAGTCCGTGCGCAGCCCGCGCTCCAGCAGGAAGCCCCCGAAGGCCACGTAGCCCACGTCCAGGCCCGCGTTGAGCAGCAGCAGCTTCTCCATCTTCTGCCCCTCGGCGAGGCTGCGCGCCAGGTCCCACGTCTCCGGCCTGGCGGTGAGCTGCCCGTACAGGCCGAAGCCCCCGATGGCCAGGTTCACCACGTTCCAGGCCGCGTTGGCCTGCCAGAAGGCCTTCCGCTCGCCCTCGGTGGTGAAGTGTCCCGCCGTCCCAGCCCCCATGTTCAGTACTGCCCAACCCAGCAGCACGCCCATGGCCGTCTGGTTCAGCTTCACCGCCTCCGTGTCGTGCGTGGCCAGGAAGGCCTCGGGGGTGGCCTCCGCCGCCTGGGCCGCGAAGGACGTACAGAGGAGCAACAGGAGGGTCAGGCTCGTGCGCGAGGCGGAAGGGGAGGGCATGGGCGGCTCCGGAGTCGGGGGCCCCGCTCGGATGCTCCAGTCACCCAGACGTCGCGCGGGGTCGCGCGGGGTCGCGCCGGAGTAGACGGCACACCCCCGGACGCATCAGGCTCCCGGTATGGCTCCTCCCACCGAACCGATCATCCGGACGCTGCTCCCCGCGGAGGCGGCGCCCTTCTGGTCCCTCCGGCTCCGGGCGCTGCGGGAGCACCCCGGCTGCTTCGCCTCCTCCCCCGAGGAAGAGGAGAACGTCCCCCTCGACGTGGTGCGGGCCCGGCTCGACAGCCAGTCTCCCTCGACGAACCTCGTGCTCGGCGCCTTCGTGGACGACAAGCTGGTGGGCATGACGGGGCTGCGGCGCGACTCCTTCCGCAAGGCGTCCCACAAGGCCCGTATCTGGGGCATGTACGTCGCGCCCGAGTACCAGTCCCGAGGCATCGGCAGGCGCCTGCTCGAGGCGGCGATCGACGCCGGCAGGAAGATGGGGGGCGTCGAGCAGCTCCACCTCGAGGTGATGGTGGACAACGCTCCGGCGCGCGCCCTCTACCGCGCCCTGGGTTTCCAGTCCTACGGTGTGGAGAAGCGCGCGTTGCGCATCGGTGACACGTACGTCGACGAGGAGCTGATGTTCCTCATGCTCTGAGCGGGAATCCCTGTCGCATCCCTGAAGATTTGCTTATCGGTGCTTCATGACTTCGTGACGGGTGCATGGAAACCTCGGCCGGCTGCTCACATGGGGGACGACACATGAACCAGGAGGTCCAGGTGGACGTACCGCGTTTCTCCCGGGAGCACTGGGAGCGTGACTTCGCACGGCGGATCTCCCTGGCGACTCCGGCCGACACCGCGCGCGGCGTGTTCTGCATCGGCCTGTTGAAGGCGATGGAGGACCTGGGGGGCGCGGAGGCGGCGCGGCGCTGTCTGCAGGCCAGTGGCGAGACGACCTTCGTGGAGCTCTTCAACTACCCCATCGCCACCTATCTCCGGATGGTCGCCACCGCGGTGCACTTGCTGGCGGCGAAGTACGGGGACATCGAGGAGTCGCTGCGGCGCATCGGCCGGAGGGCGGCGGCGGACTTCCGGGAGTCCTCGGCGGGCAGGGCCGTGGGGGTGATGCACGGGAGCGATGCACGGCGCCTGCTGGACTGCCTCCCCGTGGTGTACCGGATCGCGTTGAGCTTCGGCATGTACGAGCTGTCGTGGGTGGCTCCGGCGCACGCCCGCTTCGCGGTGAGGCACACCTTCATCCCCTATCCGTTCCACGAGGGCGTGCTGCTGGAACTGCTCGAGAAGACGAAGGTGCTCCGGCCGAAGGTGCTGGGCCGCCAGACGTCCGCGCTCGACAGCGAGTACGACATCCGCTGGGGATGAGGCTCACAGCAGCATGGCCAGCAGCACCTGGGCGAGGATGATCTTCGACACCGTGGCCAGCGGGTAGACGGTGGTATAGCCCACGTTGGGCAGGTCGTTCTTCGTCTGCTCCAGCGCGAAGCCGAGCACCGCGGGCTGGGTCTGCAGGCCGCCGAGCAGGCCCGTGAGCACGCTCATGGGGATGCCGAGCACCTTGTGGCCGAGCACGAGCGTGGCCAGCGAGACGGTGAAGGTGATGAGGCCACCGGCGACGAGCAGCGAGAGCCCTCCGCCCTGGGTCAGCGTGGAGAAGAAGGCATGGCCGGAGCGGGTGCCCACCCCGGCGAGGAACATCACCAGGCCCACCTGCCGCAGGGTGAGGTTGGCGCTGTAGGGCAGGCCCCAGACGAAGCGGCCCGTGCGTCCCAGCCAGCCGAGCACCAGCGCCACCACCAGCGGACCACCGGCGAAGCCCAGCTTCAGGTCCACGCCGCCGGGCAGGGGAATGGGCACCGCGCCCAGCAGCAGCCCCAGGGCGAGCCCCAGGCTGAAGCTGAGGATGTCGATCTCACTGATGGCCCGGTACGAGTCGCCGAGGAAATGGCTGACCTCGTCGAGCTTGTCCCGCCGGGTGAGCACGCGGAGCCGATCGCCCGGCTCGAGCACGGAGTCCTCCTGGGCGAGCATGTCCACGTCGCCGCGCCGCAGCCGGGTGGCCACCGCGCCGAAGCGCCCCGGGAGATCCAGCTCGGCCAGCCGCCGTCCGACCACCTCCGGGTTGGAGACGAAGATGCGCCGGTAGTCGAGCACGCTCCGGTCATGCGCCAGCGGCTCCTGGCTCACCTCGCCGAGCCCCGCGGTGACCTCGTCCAGCTCCTGCGCGGGGCCCACCACCGTGACCAGGTCCCCCGGCTGCAACCGGGTGGAGAGGTCGGCGATGTGCAACTGGCCGCCGCGCTGGTGCCGGCCGAAGACCACGTCCCAACCCAGGCGCTGCATGAGCACGCCCACGGGCTCCTCGGTCGCGCGGAGGACCTTCACCACCCGCGTCTCGAGCGGCTGGTTTGCGGCGCCGGGCTCGCGGGTGCGCTCGGCCTCGGCCCGGTAGTCCACCTTCCACAGCCGCTGCGTGAAGCCGATGGCCAGCAGCACGCCGATGACGCCCAGGGGATAGGAGATGGAGTAGCCCACCACCGGATCCGCCAGGGCCTGCGTGTCGTGGGGCGCGCGCAGCTTGAGGAACTCGAGCTCGGCGGCGAGCGCGGGCGTGTTCGTCAGCGAGCCCGCGAACAGGCCTCCGGCGAGCGTGGGCCGCAACCCCAGCAGGCGCTGCGCGGCCAGCGTGAGCCCGAGCCCCAGGGCCAGCATGCCCAGCACGAGCAGGTTGGACTTCATCCCGCGCGGCCCGAAGGAGCGGAAGAAGGACGGGCCGCTGCTCAGGCCGATGGTGTAGACGAAGAGCACCAGGCCGAGCAGGTAGATGATCTCCGGCAGCTTGAGGTCGGGGTGCAGCGCGCCGATGCCGATGCCGACGAACAGCACCGCGGCGACGCCGAGCGAGCTGCCCGCCACGCGGATGCGCCCCAGCGGGTAGCCGATGCCGACGACGACGAACAGCAGCAGGAGCGGGTTGTGGAGGAGGAGCTCGATCATGGGTCCCTGGAAGCGTCCTTACACTCCTCCCGCACGGCTGTCCCGTCCGTGTTCAACGGCAGCTCCATGCAGACGCGGCTCGCGGCGGGGAATCCCGCCCGGGTCTCCTGCTGGCTCGACGGGGGGGAACGCCCCCGCACCACTTTCAAGGATCCCGTACTCCTGCACATGGACGGTTCGCGAGGTGCTCTCCCTGAACTCTTTCACTCCGGGAGCGTCCGGCTTCTCCCTGGGCAACCGGGTAAGCGGTTTCCGGACGAGGAAGCAGGGAGGCGCGAGCGAGGGAGCAAGGTTCCCCCTGATGCGAGCGGGCCGAATGTGTACACTCGGCGGCCCTTGAAGACGCTTCTTCTGGCCGAGAGCCATCCGCCCACTCTGGAGCACCTGACCGGGTTGTTGTCTCAAGCCGGGTACACCGTGCGAGCGGTGAGTGACCCCGGCTCGGCGATGGAGCACTTCGTCGCCGACAACCCGGACATGGTGGTGGTGTCCGTGGACCTGCCGCGGCTGGAGGGGTCGCACGTGGGCCACCTCATCCGCAACCACAGCCAGGGCGCGCGAGTGCCCATCGTGGCCATCGACAAGGGCCACCTGGGCCGGGCGCGCGGGGTGGCCTCGGTGCTGGACCTGAAGGTGAACGCCTACGTGGCGGACCCTCTCAAGCCGGGCGAGCTGGTGGGCAAGCTCCACTCGCTGGCCACCGTGGCCGCGAATTCCGCGGCGCCCCTCAAGGGCGTGCGGGCGCTGCTCTCGCGTCCGGCGGTGGTCAGCGGCGATCTCAAGGGCTTCCCGCTGCCCGCACTGCTGGTGTCGCTGCACCGGATGCAGCGCGATGGCGTGCTGGTGGTGGCGTACCGGGATCTGACGCGGCGGGTGTTCTTCGCCCGGGGCGGCGCGGTGAACTACGACTCCAGCGCTCGGCAGGACGCCCTGCCCAGCTACCTGCTGCAGCGCCAGGTGGTGACGGAGGCGCAGGCGGAGCGGGTGGTGCAGGCGCTGGGCTCGGGCCTGCGCATTGGCGCGGCGCTGGCGGAGTCGGGGGTGGAGGCGGCGGGAGAGGACCTGCTGCAGCTGCTGCGCGACTACACGACGGACCGGTTGGCCCAGGTCATCGGCATGCGCGAGGGCCGCTACGCCTTCTACCCGGGTGACGAGTACCAGGCCGAGGTGGCCACGGTGGAGACGCCGGCCCTGGCGCCGATCCTCGATGGGGCGCGGCGTGCCATTCCGCTCAAGGTGATGGCGGCTCCGCTGCGCGCGCACCAGTCGGAGTACCCGGTGCGCACGCCCGAGTTCGGCAAGGACCTGGCCGAGCTGGGGCTGAACACGGACGATCTGAAGATCGCCATGCAGGTGAACGGGCGCATCCCGTTGCGGGATCTGCTGGCGCACGGGCGGGGAGATCTGCGGCGCGGGTACTCGCTGCTGTGGTTCCTCAAGGTGGCGGGCTGTGTGAGCTTCTCGCCCACGCCGGTGGCGACGGGCCCGGGCGAGGTGGTGGCGGTGCCGGAGTCCATCGCCCCGCGCAAGCGCAAGCCGCTGCCGCCGGAGACGGAGACGAGCTTGCGGGACGGCGCGGTGAAGATCATCACCGGCAGCTACTTCCGCTGCCTGGGGCTGGACATCGCCGCGGACACCGAGGCGGTGGAGCGCGCCTACCACGAGCTCGCCACGCACTTCCATCCGGACAGCTACGCCGAGTTCGACACCTCGGAGATGAAGGACCTGCTGGAGTCGGTGCAGGAGAAGCTGTCGGCGGCGTACCGGGTGCTGTCGGTGGAGGAGAAGCGCAAGGCGTACCTGCAGTACCTGATGTCGCGCATGGACGTGGGCCGCTCCACCACGGTGAACGTGGACGCGGAGATCATCCTGCGGCGAGGGGAGGCGGCGCTGAAGCGCAAGCAGTACCGCTCGGCGCTCATCCACTTCGAGGAGGCGGTGACGCTCAACCCGCAGGAGCCCGAGTACTACTCGTACCTGGCGTGGGCCACGTTCCTGGCCGGCACGGGGCCGAAGGAGGACCGGGCGAAGGCGGCGCAGAAGGTGCTGCGCAAGGCGCTCTCGCTCAACCCGTACCTGGAGCGGGCGCTCATCATCTCGGCCATCATCGACAGCGAGATGGAGGACGCGTCCGGGGCGCGCAAGAAGCTGTTGAAGGTGCTCGAGCTCAATCCCAACGCGCACCTCGCCAAGGCCGCGCTGCGCAAGGTGGGCCGGTGATTCCGTGATGTGGACGTCGTTGAGGCGGTTGCTGGGGTACGCCCGGCCGCACGTGGGGGTGCTGGGGGCGGCCTTCGCGTGCATGGCGCTGCTGGGGCTGGCCACGGGTGCGTACGCGTACCTGATGGGCCCGGCGCTGCGCTTCCTGCTGTCGGGAGGCGCGGAGGGCTTTGGAGGCGCGCAGCCGGTGCCATGGCTGTCCAGCCTCCCGCGCGAGGCCGTGCTCTGGGGCTTCCCGGTGGTGGTGCTGACGGTGGGCGTGGTGAAGGGCGTGGGGTACCTCGGGCAGTTCTATTTCATGGGGCTCTTCGCCCAGAAGGTGGTGGCGGACCTGCGGCGGGAGTTGTTCGTCCGGCTCACCTCGCTGTCGCCCGCGCAGCTGGCGCGCGAGCGGATGGGAGATCTGCTCAGCCGCTTCTCCGCGGACGTGCAGGCGGTGGAGATGGCGGCCATGTACACCGTGGGCTCGTACCTGCGGGACTCGCTGCAGATTGTCGTGCTGGCGGGCGTGGCGCTGTCCATCAGTCCGCTGCTGGGTGGGTTGATGCTGGGCGTGCTGCCGCTGGCGGCGCTGCCGGCCTCGAAGCTGACGCGCAAGGCGCTGAAGGGCACGCGCGAGGGCCAGGTGCAGCTGGGCCACCTCGCGGGGCAGTTGCAGGAGGGCCTGGGAGGCATGCGCACCATCCAGGCCTTCAACGGGCAGGCGGCGGAGCTGGCGCGCTTCTCGGAGCATGCGCGGGCGCACGAGGAGGCGCTGGTGCGGGCCGCGTGGGCGCGAGGCGGAGTGCCGGGAATCATGGAGGTGCTGGCGGCCGCGGCGTTGGCGGGAGCGCTGGCGTACGCGGCGGCCACGCACGCGATGGAGCCCGAGTCGCTGCTCTCGTTCCTCACCGCGGTGGTGCTGGTGTACCAGCCGGTGAAGGACCTGGGCCGGGTGACGCAGTTCGCGATGCAGGCGGGCGCGGCGGGTGAGCGGCTCTTCTCGCTGTTGGACTTGCGCCACCCGGTGGAGGACGTGCCAGGGGCGGTGGAGGCTCCCGCGCCGAAGAAGGGCATCCGGGTGGAGGGCGTGCGCTTCGCCTACGGGGAGCGGCGGGCGCTGGACGGGCTGACGCTGGAGCTGCCGGTGGGCAAGGTGGTGGCGCTGGTGGGGCCGAGCGGCGGAGGGAAGAGCACGCTCACCAGCCTGCTGCTGCGCTTCGAGCGTCCCCAGGAGGGCCACCTGTATTTCGACGGGGTGGACGTGGACGGCTACACGGCGGCGAGCGTGCGGGCGAAGTTCGCACTGGTGACGCAGGAGCCGATGCTCTTCTCGGGCAGCGTGCTGGACAACCTGCGGTACGCGAGGCCGGACGCCACGCGCGAGGAGGTGGAGGCGGCGGCGCGGGTGGCGAACGCGGACGGCTTCATCCGGGCGCTGCCCGAGGGTTACGAGACGCGGGTGGGTGAGCGCGGGGTGAAGCTGAGCGGAGGTCAGAGGCAGCGGCTGTGCATCGCGCGGGCGGTACTGTCGAGGGCGCCGGTGCTGGTGCTGGACGAGGCGACGAGCAGCCTGGATCCGGAGAGCGAGCGCGAGGTGCAGGCGGCGCTGGCGGCGGTGCTGCCGGGGCGTACGGCGCTGGTGATCGCCCATCGCCTGTCGACGGTGGCGGAAGCGGACATGATCTGCGTGGTGGAGGCGGGGCGGGTGGTGGAGCGGGGCAGCCACGCGGAATTGCTGAAGGCGGGAGGCCGCTACGCGGCGCTGTGGGCGCTGCAGACGGCGGCACCGGAGCGGGGAGCGGCGTGAAGCCTGCGGTGGTGGTGGGCAAGCTGCTCCGGGCGCTGCTGGGGCTGGTGCTGTTGCTGCTGGGAGTGGCGGGGTTCTTCACCCTGGCGGCCTCGTACGTGGACTACCCGGTGGTGGCGTCCGGGACGGACGGGCCGGGGTGGGTGCGAGGCGCCTTCCACGTGCACACGGTGCGCTCGGATGGGCGGGGCACGGTGGAGGAGGTGGCCGCTGCGGCGAAGGCGGCGGGCCTGCACTTCGTGGTGCTCACGGACCACAACGACGTCGCGCCGCGGGAGCCCGCTTTCGTGGACGGGGTGTTGATGGTGCCGGGCGTGGAGCTGTCCACGGCGCATGGGCACCTCGTGGCGTTGGGCCTGGGGCGCCCGCTGGAGGGCTTCCAGAAGGGGATGGACGGAGGGGAAGCCGAGGCGGCGGTGGAGAAGGCGGGCGGAGTGAGCGTGCTCGCGCATCCGGTGCAGCAGCGCAATCCGTGGCGTCACGAGGAGGCGGCGCGGCGGGCGGATGGCTTCGAGCTCTACTCGGCGGACACGTTCTTCCGGGACGCGATGCGCCACCCGTTCAGCCGGTTGCTGCCGGCGGTGGGGGCGTCCTTCGGCAATCCGGTGCATGGGGTGATGCTCCTGGCCGAGCCGGGCCCGGAGCCGATGGAGAAGCTGCTGGCGCTCGAGCGGGAGAAGCCGCGGGTGGCGCTGTGCTCGCACGACGCGCACGGGTTGCCGAGGTACGAGGACGTCTTCCGGGCGTTGGCGATGTACCTGCCGGACGTGCGGAAGCTGCCCGAGGACGCGCGGGCCGCGGCGGACCAGGTGGTGAAGGGACTCTCGGGGGGCGGAGCACTCTGCGCCTTCCGGGCACTCGGAGAGCCCGAGGGCTTCGCGCTGGAGGGCCTGAAGGCGGAGAGCCGGGAGGCCCACGTGGGGGACGTCTTGACGGTGCGCCTGCCACCGGGAGCCGGGGAGCGGGTGCGAGTCGAGGTCCGAGGGGCGGGGCGATTGAGACCGGACGGAAGGTCGGTGGAGCTAGTGGAGGAAGGGGCGGTGCAGGTGGACGCGTGGGTGGAAGCACCGGGGCGCTTCTTCGGAAGACAGTGGCGCCCCTGGATCTCCCCGAGCCCGGTGAAGGTCCTGCCAGCAGCCCGGGAGTGACACCGAGGAGTGACACCGAGGAGTGACACCGAGGAGTGACACAGTCCCCAACTTCCCCTCTCCCCCGGGAGAGGGACGGGGTGAGGGTGCCCGTCTCCGTTCTCCTCACTGTCCTCCCCACCGTGCCCCGCGAAGTGAAACGGCCGCCCCCGTGAGAACGGGAGCGGCCGTCGTGTCACCGTGCGATCAACTCAGTTGAAGTCGGCGCGCAGCGAGAGGTTCTGGTAGCCGCCCTTCGCTCCGAAGAGCTTGATGTAGTAGGTGCCGGGGCGGTAGTTGTTCAGGTTGCAGTTCTCGGTGTTGTGCTCCTTCACGTCGCGGCAGTCGTACTCGAAGAGGCTGGGCGCCGAGCCGTGCTGCACGTAGAGGTCGGCGTTGCCGGTGCCGCCGAAGATGCGGACGTGGATGTTGCGCAGGCCGCCGTCAGCGCGAGCGGGGATGACGACCTTGTACACCTGGTCGGAGCCAGCGACGCCGGAGAGGCCGTCGAGCTGCACGCCGGGCTCCACGGGGATGTAGCCACCCTTCCAGGTGACCGTCAGCGTCACGCCGGTGTAGGCGCTGAAGCCGTTGAGCATGACGTACCAGGTGCCCTGGGCCGGAGCGGCGAAGGCGCAGCTCTCGGCGTTGCCGGACTTGTAGGGACGGCAGTCGTACTGGGTGGTGGTGGGCGCGTTGTTGTAGCGCACGTACAGGTCCGCGTCGCCCGTGCCACCGGCGATGCTGACGTTCAGGTCGTACGCACCCTCGGGCACCTGGAAGCTGTAGTACGCCTTGGAGCCGCGGGCGCCGGAGATGTTGGAGACCGGGGTGTTCTTCTCGATCGGGGTGTTGACCGGAGGAGGCACGGGCACGCCCACGCCCACGGCCTTCCAGGCGTTGGACACGGACGTGACGGTGGCCGCGTCGTAGCCCAGCTGCTGGGCGGCCTGCTCGGTGGCGACCTTGGCCTGCTCGAACGTGGTGCTCGGCGTCATCAGGTCGGCGTTGGCCTTGTAGAAGATGCGCGAGGCCTTCTCGATGCCGATGCCGGCCACCGCCTGGGTCGTCTTGCCCTTCGGGTGGGTACCGCCCTGGCTCAGCATGTAGAAGGCCAGGTTGGAGATACCGGAGCTGTAGTGCACGTCCACGCCCGAGGCGTAGTCCGGGTAGTAGTCGAGCGACACGCCGTCCTGGGTGGGGTTGGCCATGTAGCGCAGGGCGTCACCCGGGGTGGCCGGCGTCCACACGTCGTCGCCGATGAGCCAGGTGCGCGCGCTGACGACCTTGCCGTCGCCGTACCACTCGCACACGGCGCCGAAGATGTCGGACATGGACTCGTTGAGGCCGCCGGACTCACCCGAGTAGATGAGGTCCGACTCGTTGTCCGTCACGGCGTGGGTCAGCTCGTGGGCGGTCACGTCCAGCGAGTTGGCCAGGTTGGAGGCGGTGACGTTGTCGCCGTCGCCGTACACCATCTGGGTGCCGTTCCAGAAGGCGTTCACGTACTTGACGCGGTGGTGCACGGTGCTGAGGAGCGCGGCGCCCGCGTTGTTGATGGAGTCACGGCCGTACAGGCTCTGGTAGCAGTTGTAGACGGTGCCCAGGTGGTCGTAGTTGGTGTTGACGACCGCGTCGGCCACGGGCGCCTCACCCTCGGAGCGCGCCAGGGTGCCGGGCAGGGTGGACAGCGTCTTGCCGTCGTACAGCTTGCGGTTGAGGGCGGTGTGCACGTGCGGGATGCGCAGCAGCACGGAGCCGTCCACCGCGTTCACCAGCACCGAGTCGTCCACCGGGGTGCCATCGGCCTGCTCACCGGTCTGGCGGACCTCGTAGACCAGCTCGAGCTTGTCGCCATTGCGGAAGTAGAAGAGCTCGGGCGAGCCGGCGATGCGGGAGGCCTGGGGCGCCTCGCGGTCCTGCTCGGCGGCGGCGAGGGCGGCCTCGGGGGCGACGGTGGCCTTGGCCGGGCCCACCAGGTCACCGCGCACGTTGGTGTTGGCCGCGATGATCTTCCCACCGCGCGCGTGCAGGAGCAGCTCGCCGCCGTAGACGGCGCGGCCGTTGTGGCTCACCGCGTAGCGGTAGTGGGTGTCACCCTGCGGATCCGTGTAGGCGCGCTTGAGGGTCAGGTTGCCCGCGTCCAGCTTGAACTGGGGCGCGATGCTGGCGAGCACGGGGCTCAGGTCCGCGGTGAGGGCCGCCTCGGGGGAGGCCACCTCGGGCAGGCTGCCCAGGTCACCGGTGATGAAACGGGCCACGCCGTCCTTGTCCGCGTCCACGACATTGTTGCCGAGCGCGGACGCCAACGTCCGGACCGCCCCGGGCTTGTTGTTCTCAGCGGTGCTGCCCTCGGTGCAGGCGCCCATCATCAACGACAGGGCCGCTACTCCCATCACTCCACGGATGCGATTCGCCACTGTGCTGCCTCCTGATCCTTGTGCCTCAAGGATGGAATCACTGTGCCTGATGGGTCCGACACTTTCAAGGATTGCTGGTAAATTCCGTTTATCCTGTTTTAATACATTTCGAGAATGGTTGAGCTTTCAAGGTTTTCAAGGAGATTGGACGCAGGGGGGATGTGTGCTGTGGGGAGGGGCGGCATCTGGTAGAGGGGCGAGGCCCCCCCCGGTGCCATGCGACTGCTCTACGTCCTCGCCAGTTATGTGCTGTTCGCCGTGCTGTTCCCGGTGTTGTCGCTGCACCGCAAGACGCGGCACGGGCTGCGGCAGCGGTTGGGCTTCTACGCGGAGGGAGAGCTGCCGGCGCGAGGGCCGGGGCCGACCATCTGGATGCACGGGGCGAGCGCGGGGGATCTGCTAGCGCTCTCGCCGATGTTCGGACCGTTGAGGGCGCGCTTTCCGGGGTGCCGCATCGTGCTCTCCACGATGACGAACTCGGGCTACATGATGGGGCGCGAGCGTCTGGCGAAGCAGGTGGACGGGGTGGTGTACGCGCCGTACGACCTGTGGGGCGCGACGCGGCGGGCGGTGAAGGCGATTGGCCCGGAGCTGCTGGTGCTCGAGTACACGGAGATCTGGCCGAACCTCATCCGGGCGGCGAGCCGTGCGGGAGGGCGGGTGGTGCTGACGAACGGGCGGTTCTCCCCGGCGCAGCAGGGGAAGTACCGGCTGTTCTTCGGGCTGATCGGCAACCCGCTGAAGGACATGGAGCTGTTCCTGATGAGGGGGGAGGACGAGGCGGAGCGGGTGTTGGGGCTGGGGGCGCCGGGCGAGCGGGTGTTCGTGACGGGGAACACGAAGTTCGACGCGTTGGCGGTGGCGGATCAGGGGCAGGAGGACGAGGCGCTGCGGAGCGCGTTGGGGCTGAAGGTGGGGGAGCGGGTGTGGATCGCGGGCAGCACGCACGAGGGGGAGGAGGAGCACCTGCTGGAGGTGTACCGGCGGTTGTTGGAGGGGCACCCGGACCTGAGGCTGGTGATCGCGCCGAGGTACATCGACAGGGCGGGGCGGATCGTGGGGTTGGTGAAGGAGGCGGGGTTGAGCGTGGGGTTGCGCTCGAAGGGGAACGAGGAGGGAGGGCAGGTGGTGGTGCTGGACACGATCGGGGAGCTGTCGAGGGCGTACCGGCTGGCGACGCTGGTGTTCGTGGGGGGTTCGTTCACGACGAGGGGAGGGCAGAACATCCTGGAGCCTGCGGGGCAGGGGAAGCCGGTGTTGTTCGGGCCGCACATGGAGAACTTCCGGGACAGCGTGCAGGTGTTGGTGGGGAGGGGAGGAATCCAGGTGAAGGATGGGGAGCAGCTGTACCGGGTGATGACGGAGCTGTTGGCGAAGCCGGAGACGGTGGGTTCGTTGGGGGAGCTGGCGAGGGCGACGGTGAGACAGATTTCGGGAGCGAGCCAGCGCAACGTGGAGCACATGGCGAGCGCCCTGGAGAAGACGACTCCTACCGCGCCCAATCACCCCTCGCCCTCCGGGAGAGGGACGGGGTGAGGGTGCCCGTCACCGTGCTGGCCACTGGAGCCGTGAGCCCGTCCCCCCACCCGAGCCAGGAGCAACACCTGCGATGAGAATCCTGCACCTGCTCGCGAGTCCGTTCTGGAGTGGTCCCGCGGAGAACGTGGCGTTGCTGGCGTTGGCGCAGCGCGAGGCGGGGCACGAGGTGACGGTGGCGGTGGATCGCCGGCGGACGGAGGTGTCCTCGGAGGAACCGGGGGTGCCGAGATTCTCGGCGCTGGGGCTGTTGGACGAGGGAGGGCTGGAGCTCTCGGTGAAGTCTCCGCCGTGGAAGGTGTGGGGAGACGCGAGGAGGCTGAAGGGGATGCGCGTGGACGTGGTGCACGCGCACTTCACGCACGATCACCTGGTGGCGCGTTGGGGAAGGCCGAGGGGCGCGGTGTTGATCCGCTCGGTGCACGCGCCGAGGTCGCTGAGGGCCTCGTTGCCGGCGGCGGACGGGTACACGGTGCCGTCGTCGTCGCTCATCACGAAGCTGGTGGGGAAGCGGGTGCGAGTGCTACCGCCGCTGGTGGATCCACTGTTCCGCCCGGCGGAGGACCGCGAGGGACTCCGCAGGGAGCTGGGACTCACGGGGGAGCCGCTGGTGGGGATGGTGTCGACGTTCCAGGCCTCGAGGAGGCATGCGCTGGCGGTGGAGGCCTTCGCGAGGCTGCGCCAGAAGAATGCGGGAGCGCGGCTGGTGTTGGTGGGGGATGGAGGGCTGGTGGAGCCGGTGCGTGAGCAGGTGCGGACGTTGGGGCTGGAGAAGGAAGTGACGTTCGCGGGGTACCAGAAGGGCGAGGCGTTCGTGCGCTGGCTGAGGGCGCTGGACGAGGTCTGGGTGTTGGGGTTGGGGAACGACTGGAGCGCGAGGGCGGCGGCGCAGGCGAGGGCGTGTGGAGTCCGGGTGGTGGCGGTGGACGAGGGGAACCTGCCGGCGCTGGCGGACGCGCTGGTGGAGGAGCTGACGCCGGAGGCAGTGGCCGAGGCGTCGGAGTCTGGGGCGAGGGCGCTGGTGGATCACCCGAGCAACGCGAGGATCGCCGCGGACGTGCTGGCGCTGTACGAGCAGGCGAGGGCGGAGAAGTGAGCGAGGGCGCCCCACGACAACAGGCACCGACGACCATCGAGCGGGTCTTCTACCCGGAGAAGCCGGAGCCGTGGAGCCGGAGGGCGGCACTGGCGCCCCTGGAGGTGCTGGCATGGGGCTACGGGGCGGGGGTGAGGCTGAGGGGAGCGCTCTACGACGCGGGAGTGCTGAAGGGCGAGCGGGTGGAGGGGCTGCGGGTCGTGTCGGTGGGCAACCTGAACGTGGGAGGGACGGGGAAGACGCCGGCGGTGCTGTACCTGGCGGAGCTGCTGGTGCGGGAGGGCAGGAGGGTGGGCATCCTGACGCGAGGGTACGGGCGGAGTTCGAAGGAGCCGCTGAGCTTCACGGGAGCGGGTCCGTTGCCCTCGGTGGAGGAGGCGGGGGACGAGCCGTTGCTGCTGGCGCGCCGGTGTCCGGAGGCGAGGGTGCTGGTGGGAGCGGATCGGCGGATGCTGGCGCGGCGGGCGAGGGACGAGTTCGGGTTGGAGGTGGTGCTGCTCGACGACGGCTTCCAGCACCGGAAGTTGGCGAGGGACGAGGACGTGGTGGTGGTGGACGAGGCGGTGGGCTTCGGGAACGGACGGATGCTGCCGCGAGGCCCGTTGCGTGAGCCACTCACGGGCCTGCGCCGGGCGACGCTCTTCTGGGTGAGAGCCGCGGCGGTGCCCGGGCCGGAGCTGCCACCGCTCCCAGCGCCATGCGTGAGGACGCGCTACCGGCCCACGGCCTGGGTGGATCCGGCGGGAGCGCTCCACCCGGTGGAAGCGTTGTCGGGACAGCCGGTGCTGGCGTTGGCGGGGCTTGCCCGGCCGGGGGGCTTCCTGAGGACGCTGGGCGAGTTGGGCGCGGACGTCCGGGGCACGGCCTTCTTTCCGGACCACCATCACTTCAGCGAGCGGGAGCTCCGCGAGGTGAGCAGCCGGGCGGCGGGCCTGGGCGCGCGGGTGGTGACGACGGAGAAGGATCGGGCGCGGCTGCCTGGGGGCTTCGAGACGTGGACGGTGTGGTTGGGAGTGGAGGTGCTCGAGGGGGAGTCGCACCTCCGGCGGGCGCTCGGGCTCGGGTAGGAGAAGGTCGGCTTGTGGACGGGGAGTGGCTGTGGGACAACGCGCCGCCATGGCTGCCGTGCTGCCCGCCCGAGTGACTGCTCCCCCCCTGGTCCAATACGCATTGGCCTTCGCGCGCCGGAGGGTGCTGCTGGTGGGGGACCTGGTCGCGGACCACTACATCTACGGACAGACGGACCGGGTGAGCCGCGAGGCGCCGGTGCTGATCGTGCGTCACGAGTCCTCGGAGGTGAAGCTGGGAGGCGGGGCGAACGTGGCGGCGAACGTGCGCTCGCTGTCGGGTCAGGTGACGGCGGTGGGGCTGTTGGGCGCGGACGAGATGGGGAGGGCGCTGCGGAAGCTGTTCGCCGAGGCGGGGATCGAGCTGAGCGCGGTGAGTGCGAAGGGCGTGGAGACGGAGACGAAGACGCGCATCCTGGCGGGAGGGGTGAACACGACGCGGCAGCAGATGTTGAGGCTGGATCGAGGGCAGCGGGGTCCGTTGCCGCCGAAGCTGAGACGCGCGTTGGTGAAGAGGGTGGAGGAGGCGGCGAAGGACGCGGACGCGGTGGTGGTGTCGGACTATGGAGCGGGGGTGGTGGGGGAGGAGATGAGGGAGGCGTTGCGCAAGCTGGCGGCGGAAGGGCTGCCGGTGTGCGTGGACAGCCGCTACAGCCTGTCGGCGTTCACCGGGGTGACGGTGTGCAAGCCCAACGAGCCGGAGCTGCACGCATTGGTGGGCAGGCCGTTGAGGACGGAAGCGGAGCTGGTGGAGGCGGGGCACGAAGTGGTGCGGAAGCTGAAGTGCCAGGCGCTGTTGGTGACGAGGGGCCGGCACGGGATGGCGCTCTTCGATGCGAAGGGCGGGCTGGACGTGATTCCGGTGCACGGGGCGAGGGAGGCGGTGGACGTGACGGGGGCCGGGGACACGGTGATCGCGGCCTTTTCGCTCGGGTTGGCGGCGGGAGGGAGCTTCGGAGACGCGGCGAGACTGGCGAACGTGGCGGGGGCGCTGGCGGTGCAGAAGCCGGGGACGGCGACGGTGGCGCGGGACGAGCTGTTGGGCGAGCTGAGGAGTGCACGGTGAGGACGTTGGACAAGGTGCAGCGGCTGGCGGCGGTGGTGGAGCAGCGCGAGCGCTGGAGGGCGGAGGGGAAGACGGTGGCATTGGCCAACGGGGTGTTCGATCTGCTCCACGTCGGGCACGTGCGCTACCTGGAGGGGGCGAAGGTGCTGGCGGACTGCCTGGTGGTGGCGGTGAATTCGGACGCCTCGACGAGGGCGTACAAGGGGCCGGGCCGGCCGCACATCCCCGAGGGGGAGAGGGCGGAGATGGTGGCGGCGCTGGCGTGTACGGATCGGGTGATCGTGTTCGACGAGCCGAACGTGAGGAACATCATCCGGGCGTTGAAGCCGGACGTGCACGTGAAGGGGACGGACTACACGCCGGACACGATTCCCGAGGGTGACGAGGTGAGGGCCTACGGAGGGCGGGTGGCGGTGGCGGGGGATCCGAAGAATCACAGCACGACCGAGCTCGCGCAGCGGCTGCAGGCGGAGCGAGGAACGAAGTAGGGGCGGATCGGAATGAATCTCCCCGACTGGATGCTCGCGACACTGGCGTGCCCGAGGTGCAAGGGCCCGCTCACGATTTCCCCTCTCCCCCCGGGAGAGGGACGGGGTGAGGGTATCCGTGCCCCGGGTTCCCATCCCGGGAGTGACACCGTGGCCGGGCTGTGCTGCGCCACCTGTTCCCGCGCGTACCCCATCCGAGACGGAGTCCCGGTGCTACTGCCCGAGGAGTCCCGCCCACTCAGCTCAGGAAGCTGAAGTCCGGACCGGGACTCCCGCGGCGAAGTCTCTCACCACCTCGAAGACACGAGCGGGCAGATCTCCCCCGGAGTCGACGACGGGGGTGAGGTCGACCATGCGGTGGGGAGGGAGGGGGTGACCCCAGCGGGCCATGTCCATGCGGAGGAAGAGCCCGAGGGTCGGGGCGCTGACGGCGACGGACAGGTGCATGGGGCCGGTGTTGTTGCAGACGGTGAGGCCGGCGGAGCGCATGAGGGCGGCGAGCTCGTCGATGTTGGTAGCAGGGGCGAGCTGGGAGCCGGGGGCGGAGTCGACGACGGAGCGGGCGAGCTCCTCCTCACCGGGGCCCCAGGTGACGATGGGCGTGCGCCCGGAGGCAATCAACGCCCGGGCCGCGGCGGCGAAGGCCTCGGGAGGAATGCGTCGCCAACCCAGTCTCCCCCCGGGGTTGACCACGGCGCGGGGCGAACCGGAGCCGGCGTCGAGCCAGGAGCGGAACGAGTCGCTGACGTTGGGAGGGCGGAAGGACATCGCCTCGCGGGGAGCGCCAGTCACGAGGGGCGAGAGCAGGTGCACGCGCTGAAGCACCTCGCGGGTGGTATCTCCCCGAGTGGGGACGGAGAGCGAGTGGAGATACCGGACGGGCCACTGGTGGGGGCCGATGACGAGGGCACGAGGTCCCACGAGGCGGGAGATGAGGGCGGAGGTGACGGAGGGGGTGGACCAGTTGGAGCAGTCGACGACGACGTCATAGTGCTCGCGCCGGAGGGCGCGGATGCCGGGGGCGAGTGCGCCGAGCCAGAGGAGCCGCCGGTCGAAGGGGATGATGCGGTCCGCCTCGGGGTGGCCGGCGAGGACGCGGGCGACCTTGGAGTGGACGAGGACATGGACCTCGGGAGGCTGGGGGGCCGCCTTGAGGGTCGAGAGGAGGGGGGTGGTGAGGAGGGCCTCTCCCACGCGGTTGTCGATCCGGACGAGGAGGACGCGCCGGGGGGAGGGGAGGGGGGTTCCGGGCTTCCGCCGCCGGCCGGGACGCCAGAGGAGGGCGGAAGCCACCAGAGCGAGTGCCAGCTTCGCCCACAACTCGAGCCGCTTGTGCCAGACCATCGGGGGGCGGACCATAGCAGAGAGGATTCGCGCAGGTGGCTTGACCTGTTGGCCGGAAGCGCCTAGCAAGCCGCCAATGCTGAAGAGCATGACTGGATTCGGAGCGGGGCACGCGCGGGTGCGCGACGAGGAGTTCTCCGTCGAGCTGCGCTCGCTCAACCACAAGTTCTGCGAGGTGAAGGCCCGGCTGCCGCGGGAGTTGGCGGCGCTGGAGGCTGCGCTGGTGAAGCAGGTGAAGGACCGGCTCGCGCGCGGCTCGGTGGAGGTCTTCATCAAGAGGCAGACGGCGACGGCGGCCGGGACGGTGCCGGTGGTGGACGTGGGGCTGGCGCGGGAGTACGCGCGGGCCTACCGCCAGGTGGCCGAGGCGCTCGGGATGATGGCGGAGATCTCCTGGACGCATGTGGCCAACCAGCCGGGGGTGATGCGGCTGGAGGAGCGGGGGATGGACGTGGAGGCGGCCACGCAGGCGGTGCAGGAGGCGCTGGCCCAGGCCCTGGGCTCGCTGGAGCAGATGCGCCAGGTGGAGGGCGAGGCCATCCGTACGGACCTGGAGGCGCGGCTCGGGCTCATCGAGCGTTGGAGCAAGGAAGTGGCCCAACTGGCGCCCAGGTCGGTGGAGGAGTACCGCCAGCGGCTGGCCGAGCGCGTGGCCGAGCTGGCGCGAGGCATCTCCGTGGACGAGCAGCGGCTCGCCCAGGAGGTGGCGGTGTTCGCCGAGCGGACGGACATCGCCGAGGAGATGACGCGGCTGGCGAGTCACCTCGAGCAGTTCCGTCAGCTCATGGCGGGAAGCGAGCCCTCCGGCCGCCGCATGGACTTCCTCGTGCAGGAGATGCACCGCGAGGTGAACACCACGGGCTCGAAGAGCCAGCACGCGGAGATCTCCTCGCGCGTGGTGTCGATGAAGGCAGAAGTCGAGCGTATCCGCGAACAGGTCCAGAACGTCGAATGAACGAGCCCACTCCCCTCCAGCCCGGTCTACTGCTCGTCCTCTCCGCGCCGTCGGGGACGGGGAAGACCACCCTGGCGCGCCGCCTGCTCGCCGAGCTGCCGGACGCCATCTTCTCGGTCAGCGTGACCACCCGGAAGCCTCGAGGAAGGGAGCAGGACGGGGTGGACTACCACTTCGTGGACGTCGCCGCCTTCCAGGAGCGGATCGAGCGGGGCGAGTTCGTCGAGTGGGCCGAGGTCTACGGGCACTTCTACGGCAGCTCCCAGGCGGTGGTGGACGAGGCGCGAGCCCGGAAGGGCGTGGCCATCTTCGACATCGACGTACAGGGCGGGCTGGCGATCAAGCGCAAGCATCCCGACACGGTGCTCGTCTTCGTCGTTCCTCCCGCGATGGATGAGCTCGAGCGGCGGCTGCGCGATCGGGGGACGGATGCGGAGGAGACCATCCGCCGCCGGATGCTGGCTGCTCGCTCGGAGATCGAGCGGGGAGTCGCCTCGTACGACTACATCATCGTGAATGATGACTTCGAGCGGGCCTATAGAGACCTGCACGCGGTGGTCATCGCCGAGCGCAGCCGGCGGGGGCGCGTGGATCTCTCGAAGCTGAAGTTGGAGAAGCCCGTTTCCCCCACACCGCCATGATTTGGAGCGAGCCTGGCCGCAAGGCGCTGTGACCGCTGGGACAGGCCGTCCGGGTCGGGCGTACGGGAAGGCGCAGGTGAAAGAGCTTGCGCCGCCTGATCAGTTGGTGGATAAGCCGCCTCACCCCACGGCGCGGTGTCACCCAGGTGACACAACAGCGAAGCGGGGTTGTTCTTTTGATCAGCAATAAGACCGAAGGTCAGCGTCGCCGTGCCAGCGGGTATCTGTGGCAGCCGGGCAGACCAGAGTGGACGGGTCGATGAAGTTGACATGTCCACAAGGCGGTCATAGATACGGGGAAGCTCGCCAGCGCCGCTGAAAAAAGCGGACGGCGAGCGGAATCAACCGTCGGAAACAAGCGGTTGACTCCATCCAGGGCGAGGCGATAGAAGCCGCGCCCCCTCGGACGGAAAGGCGAAGTCGCACTGGCGATGGAGACCCCGTCCGAAGCAGTGAAAGACGAAATACGAAGTCGGCGAGCGAAGTTGACTCCCAACGCGGCGGTGGTAGAAGCCGCCTCTCCTCGAAGCGGCGAAAGCCGCAGTGAGGTGGAAGAAAGAGTCGACGAAGCGAGTTGACACGAGATGCGGAAGCGAAGTAGATTCCGCGCCCCTCGCCAGGAAGAAGCGGCGAGGCGAAGC